>JAKSPQ010000199.1 GCA_024404665.1 Clostridia bacterium | reverse complement strand
AATGCCACGCACGATAAAGATATCCGCTCCAATAAAGCGTTTCGTGGTCGAGAGTGATGCCTTTTTTGATCGCGTCTGCGTTTTCCTCAGAAAAACGAGAAAGTAAATATTCTTCTCCTGCCCATTGGGTATGGTCAAACGGCTTGTCAAGATCTTTTGCCACCTCAGAGGTCATGAATGCCTTGACAAATGTATCGCTCTCATATCCTTTCTCGGCGGAAAGTTCAAAAAGATGCCCCTGCATCTCGCACAAGGCAAGTTCGAGAGAGTCCATCATCGGGTTATCCTCCTATGATTTCATCAAAGAATTTTCCTTCACGCCGGTACTGTTTTACAACCTCGTCAGCAAGGCGGATACCTTCCTTGCGGCGTTTGGCGCTCATATCCGTCAGGAACGTCAATTCGAGCGGTGAAAGGGATTCTTCCTTGATAATTTTGATTTGTTTGCACGCTTTTTCAGAAACGGCAACATACTGTTTACCAAGATCAAGTGCCGACAGGCAATGAATCAGCGCCACATCGGTAATATCTCCGTGGAAGAAACGAGAAAGTTCGGTGTACATACGGTCATTGGCGATGTAGCCAACCACCAAATCATATCCGTCTGCAAAATGCGCGTATTTTTTGTAGAGGTCACTCCCTGAAACACGCTCCATTTCTCCACGATAATAAGCGATCAACATCGCCCAATCGAGATCCACACCGAGATTTAAGACTTTCAGCCCTTGCGTATCGAGAGATACAGTATAAAACTTGGGTGCAGACTCCGAGCAGATCAGTGTCAGCGGTTGAAGTGCAGAAGTTCCCATATAGAAGCCACGGCCGAAATCACACTCCGCACGACTGATCGGCGCGAGTTCACCTTTTATTCCCGTTTTGGAACCATGATACAGGATCATTCCGTTGGTCTTATCAGCAAATTCTTTGCCTTTAACGATTGCTTCGCCGAGTTCAATTCCGTGTTCGGCGCAGAAGCGGAATAATTGCGTCTGTGCCATGCGGTTCGGTTCGGTCTTCCCATTCTCCCAGCGGTTGATAGAAAGAGGCGTCGTTCCCAGTACCGCCGCAAACTGTTCTTGACTCAATTTTGCTTCCTGCCGGATCGATTTATACAAATTTTCCACGATAATACCGCCTATCATTTGATTTCATATGTATTATACACTATGATAGTATTATTGTCAAGATATTTTGATCAGATTCCTTTGCCGAAGAAAAAATCCCGGCATTGCCGAAGCAACACCGGGACATGAAACAATTGTTGAGTTATTTACAAAACAATTCCCACAAGACAATTTCTTCCGCAGATGCTTTGCAGTTGTTCATCTCTGCCGCCCAACGCACAGGATCGGTGGATTTAAGAGTTTCGTCGATTCCGCGCTGACGGGCAAGGTCGGCCGTGATTTTCCTCATCTGCCCGCGCGCCTGCTCGTCCACCTTGTGCAAATACTCGCCAAGTTTGCCCGTGGTCAACAGGGTGACATAGGTCGCCTCGCGGTGCTCTTTGAGAAAAGCCAGGTGTAAGCCACCGTATTTGCCGATGGAGCGGTTTTTGCTCCGGTGCTTTCAAAACCAGATAGTATATTTCTCCGTTCAGTTCGGAAGTAATGCAGTTTTCTTCGATCATGTTTTTCATAATTCTATTCCTTTCAAATTCCGTTTTTGCCTTGTATT
>JAKSPQ010000198.1 GCA_024404665.1 Clostridia bacterium | reverse complement strand
ATAACGCCGTGCCAGCTTCTCAAAGCGCATGGCGATCCTGCGGTCGTCCTTGGTTTTCATGAAAAAGCACTCGACAAGATGCCTTTCCCTGTAGTGATGATAATCGCATTCCCACGGTTCTTTTGCATTGGATTTCGGCGGAATACAATAGTCGGCTTCCCGATCCGTAAGATAGTCACGGTTTTCCCGGCTTCCGTAGTCTTTATCGGCAAGAACCGTTGAGCCCTCAATGTTCAACGGTTCGAGTGCCGTTTTCAGCATAACGCCGTCATTCACCTGCCCGCCGGTCAGTGTCAGCGTCAGGGGATAACCCAGTCCGTCTACGGCTGCGTGGATTTTGGTGGATCTTCCTCCACGACTAACACCAATATGCTGTCCGCAGGAGCTGTCATCATCCCTTTTTTTGCCCCCGCGCTGGCTCGATGTGCCTTGATATAAGTACCGTCAATACAAATATCCTGCATATCTGCGCCTTCGCGGTAGCTTTCAAAGAGTTGTTTCAGTTTTTCATCCTTTTCCCACTGGGCGAAACGCTTGTAGGCGGTCTGCCATGGACCATAATGTTCCGGCATATCACGCCACGGGGCTCCGGTTCGGAGGATCCACAGGACGCCGTTGAGGATTTTTCGGTTATCCGCCTGTGGACGACCCATTTTCTTCCGGTTATTTCCGAGGTAGGGAGAGAGGATTTTCCATTGCTCATCCGTTACTTCAAAGCGTCTTGCCATGATATTCCCTCGCAGATCGTTACCACTTATTTTGCCTTTATTCTACCTGTATTTTGTTTCGTTTGCAAGTTCTATCTTTTAAAAATTCGTTAATCAGAGTTTAGAACCACCCCCTAGCATGGGAATACGGTTCATCGCCATAGGGGATGACGTGGAGTCAGGAAAAGGGAATATCGACTATGACCTGATGATCCCGATCAAGAATGTGTTCAATGAATACTATCCTGCCGATTGCTCCCGAAAGACGCGTCAGGCATTTATTGCAAAGGCGTCGAGCGGAGAATTCATCGGTTCACAGGCACCTTACGGCTACAAAAAGTCCAAAGAAGACAAGCATGTTCTCGAAATTGATGAAGTTACCGCACCAACTGTGATATGGATTTTCGAGATGGCAGCCTATCACGGATTCGGCTACAACAAAATCGCCCGTGTACTGACAGAACGAAAAATCATTACCCCATCCGCCTATCAGGCGCAATGCTCCGGACGTACATACTCCAAAGATCCGTATGAATGGAATCTCGCTACCATTTATAAAATGTTTGAGAATGAAGCGTATCTGGGAAATCTGGTAAGCGGTAAGCGTCGGAAAGCATCCTTCAAAAGCAAACGTATTGTTAAGCAGGATGAAGATCAGTGGATCGTGGTGAAAAACAATCACCCTGCACTGATATCCGAGCAACTCTGGAAAGACGCACATGCCAGACTCGACACCAGAAAGCAGGAATCCCGAACAGGGTTCGTCAACATCTTTGCCGGACTTCTGAAATGTGATAAATGCGGGCATGGGCTCGGCATAGCCAATGCACAACACCGTACCAATTACTACATGTGCAACGTCTATAAGAAAAAAGGTCCAACCTACTGCTCCAGCCATTACATTCTGTACGACGAGATTTACGGCGCTGTCCTCGCAGACATTCGTCAGATTCTTTCTGAAGTCAAAGCTAATAAAGAAGAATTCCGGCAAATGGTTATTGAGAAAATCGGGGGTACAGAGCGACAAGAAGATTATCAGGCTGAGCGTGAAATCGACGAGCTTGAAAAACGGATCGCGGAACTGGAAACCAGATTCGACCGTCTGTATGATGACCGCCTTGATGGTCTGCTCTCGGAGAAGAAGTTCAAGGAACTGTCTGAGAAGTGCGAAGCAGAGCAGGAAAAAGCAGAAGCACGTCTCACGGAGCTGAAAGCCTCTGTGTCAGAACAGTTTGACTCGGATCAATGTGTAGATAACTTCATTGAAGCCATCGACCGGTACGACGATATTACCGAGCTGGACAAGGAAATTTTGAACCGGCTTGTGGAATCCA
>JAKSPQ010000197.1 GCA_024404665.1 Clostridia bacterium | reverse complement strand
TTCTTTCTCTATTCTGGTACATTCTTATTCGGATAATAGACCCGTACGGAAGAATAACAGGCAACAGATAATACTGACCCCGCCGGGACCTCACGGTCCCGGCGGGGGTTATTATTACTGATTGTTTCCGTTCTGAGCGGCAGGCTTATTATACTCAATTCCGAGATATTCACAGACTACTCTGATCATACACTCGTTGAGCGGCTCCACATTGGTTTCGCCGACCTCGGCTTCCTTGTGATCGCCGCCGATGCCGGAGTTGTTCGTAAGGAAAATGTACGTTCCGCCCGTAATTGCCGCAAAGCTGCGGAACAGATACTCGCACTCGGTATTCACACCCGATGAAGCCACGGGGATTATTCTGATTCCGTTTTCCGCAGCGGTATTCAGGCTCTTTCTGAGACTCTCATCGATTTCCTGTCCGTTGTGCGAGGGAGCATCGAGGACAAGGAAGCAGATTTTGACAGCCTCGTTTCTCCACTGATGTCCGGCTACGGCATTATCGAGGGCGGTGTGAACGGCTTCGGGATAGTCCCCGCCTCCCGCTGCGCTCTGACCGGCAATCTGTTTTACGCACTCGTTAATATCCGTTCTGAAGTCGAAATATTTGACTATGTATTCGTCGCCTATATCCCTGTAAAAGTTCACGGATACCCTGATTGACAGTGCCTTTTCAGTCTTGCCGATGCGGCTGACCATGTCGGCCAGCTCAGCCTTCAGATATTCGAGCTCGTCGCCCATTGAACCGGTAGTGTCGACCATAAGCATGAGATCGAGGGCGGTGACGCCTTCGGCCTTTCCGTCAAAGGTCAGCTCAAGTGCCTTGGTATCGTCTAAAGAATCAAGCTTTGTAACCTTGTCTCCGATTCTGACGGCATCGGGAACCTTGTTGATTCCGTCAATACCGTAGAACAGGAAGGCGGCTCCGTCTATGCCGGTGCGACCGGTGAAGATAACCTCGCCGCCGGACATGAGTTCAACCTTGCAGTTAAATATTGCCGCATCGCCGTTGGCTGATGTTACGTGCACGGGAATTACGTTTCCGGCAAAGATGTTATGAGTTTTGACAAGCGAATACCAGTTGTTGTCATTCAGCTTTTTCTTCCACTCGGCGATATTCTCAAGTTTGGCATCCTTCCATTCGGAAGCGGTAAGCAAGCCCGCAGGATGCTGAATATTTCCTTCTGAATAATAAATATCTTCACTCGTGCCGCCCGTAACTCCGTCTCCATAGGAATCGTCCTTGCTGTGTCCGGGAGCCATTTCTTCAGGGATCACCTCAGCGTCTTCATCCTTTGAATACCAACCGTCAAACAGACCGCCCAATATACCGGTATGACCGCCTTTATCGGCGGAATTTGAATGAGGATTTGCGCCTATGACACCGTCATTGAAGATACTTCCGCCGGGCAAACCGGTCTCTCCCTCTTTATCGGGTCCCTGTTCTCCGGATCTTCTGGAGAGTCCTACAGATAAGGCCCCTATTGTAATCGCTGTAAGCGCAAGGACTGCCGCAATAAGCACAAACATCCTTGTTCTGCTGCGTTTTTTCACGGCGGATGTTATCACGGCATTTTTTCTGCCTACGATTCCCGCGCGTGCTTTTGCCTTTTCGGCAATTCGTTCCGATGAGACGCCTTCCGGAAGGGCATCCGAAGTATCAATCTCATCATCAAAATCACGGAGCTCCTCAGGCTCTGCTCCGTCCATTATCTCTTTGATATTCTTTCTCATGTCTTTTCTCCTATCATAAACGAAGAATAATAGTGTTTGTTCAAAGGGTTGCTGCTGTCACGGCTCCCTTTTTTCTCTGTCAGCTTCCGGAAAAGATTTTTTTCAGCTTCGCGATTGCTCTGTGAGCCCTGTTGTCAACATTTGCCGGCGTCATTCCGACAGCATCGGCAATCGTCTTTGAGGACTCTCCGAGATAATACTTTCTGAACATTATCGATGAATCCGGTTCGCCGAGCTTTGTGATTTCGGAGAACAGCTTCTCACGCCTTTTTTTATCGTCGATGAGTTCGTCCTCGTCACAATAATCGGGAATTTCAAGGACAGGATCGTTTTCGTCATCGGTTATTTCGATGCTGTTCTGCCTCCAGCCGTTCTTTTTTAAGAGGTCGCAGGCATTGTTTCTGGCGATGGCGGT
>JAKSPQ010000196.1 GCA_024404665.1 Clostridia bacterium | reverse complement strand
TTTCCGGGAAGATTTCTGATGAACGCTATATCAAGATGGCTGAGGTATACGAAGCAGAACAGAAATCGCTGACTGTACAGATTTCTGATGATGAAAAGAAGCTTGCCGAGATGAAACAGAAAACGACTGATCTTCGGCTTCTTCTGCAAACGCTTCGGAAATGTACTGATATTACAGAGTTAAACAGGGATCTTGTGAACAGACTCATCCAAAGAATAGAAGTCCATAATAACGATAAATACGACGGTCACTGTCACGTAAAGGTGGATATCTATTTTACCGGAGCAGGAATCATCAATATCCCGACAGAACAGGAGCTCCTAAAGCTGATGGATGAGATCCGTAACAGCAGACCCAATGAGCAATCCGCATAAAAGCGGAAACGGTGCAGCCCCTTTTTGGGGGCTACACCGTAACCTACATAAAAAACTTCCTTACGTGGCTGTCGCTAAAGGCAAGGCCTTTTTCATCCCCTGTGTTTCAATTTTTCGGTTAAGGACTTCTGTCCGGATTATTATGAGACAGATAGCCGAAAGAAACGCTATAATCCGTTCCGTGTGTCAAAGCGGTCTGCCGTACATACGGAACAGCCGAATAAGAACGGCATCTGTTATTATCTGATCTTTTTTTGGAAGGCATCTCTCGGAGAGTCAGGTCCCATTTCGTCCTTTATGTGAATGACTCCGGTGAAAGAGAAGCCGAGCTTCGCAAGAGCACCGTGCATGGGAGCATTGTTATAGTGCGTGTCTATTCTAATGTTGTCGGCGAACATGCTTCCGAATTCCACGGCCGCCGCGACGATTCCGCGGTGCTTTCCGTCTCCGGCGATTCGGTGAATCGTTCCGTAGGGCTCGCCGTTGAGCCATGCGCCGTCAATGACCGCATACGTGGGATCCTCACCGAGAATGAATGCGAAGGTTCCGCATACAGTGCCTTTTTCGTCTTCGAGAATAAAGCCGGTTCCGGCATCTATGTCATGAAGAAGCGTTTCGAGAGTCGGATGTGTTATCCATTGAGTGGGATTTCCGCCGGAATGCATTCTTTCTCTGGCAGCCGCGTAAATACGCTGCATGGTTTCTATATCGGAGAGCGTTGTGTTTCTGACGGTATATCCGCATTCAAGCTTCATAGGAAGTGAAAGGTTCATTTTTTATTTCCTTTTAATAGATTTTTCCGAAGGATCGGTGCGATTATCGGTATCTGCCGAATAATCGGTGATAAAAGAAAACGGCCGGGTCCCGGAGTCGGAAACGTCCGTCCTAACCTTCGGGCAACGATTATCCGGTAAAGCCGCCTGTATTAATGTACAGCTCCGGGCTGTCTCCGGGCTCGGCCTCCAGAGCCTTTACAGTCCCGTAAAAGGCTGGAAGATTATAGGTCCTGTCGATGATTACGCCCTCGTTTTCCATAACGGAATTTCTGAATGCGAGCAGCTCTTCGTCTGGATGGCCGTAATCGTTTTTGCCGCAGTCGATGACGTTTGCCTCAGAAACAAAATTACAGCCGTTATAAATCCTCGAGGCGGCTCTCAGAAGCCTTGTGACGCCCTTGGAGCAGCCGCCGGGTGTGTTTCCCACAGCTACAGCCGTGACTCCCGGAACGGATCTGCCGGCCTCTGCGGCGGCCCTCAGTCCGAAAAGAGTTCCGGACAGCGTGGTTCCGCTGGCACAGGGAAGAAAGATACGTGCAGGAGAGCTTCCCTGCGCGTCAAGAGACGAGAGCGCTTCCGTGATTACGTCCGCAAAGGCGTTTACGGCCTGGGGGGTATGTCCTGCATTCGGCACGGAAAAGACCTTAAGACCGCTGTTTTTCAGACGGCCGACATATTCTCCGATTTTCAGCATCGCGGCAAAAGAGCCGATGAATTCGGTTTTGGCTCCCAGCGCCTCCGCCACGGTGACGTTGTTAGTCCTCTGAAAAAAGGCACCGTCGGGTCTGTCGTCCGTAATCAGGAGAACTGCGGAAATGCGAAGCTTTGCCGCAACCTCAGCCGTAACGCGTATATGGTTTGAATGAAGGCTGCCGGAGGTAACTATTACATCCGGAGCCTCCTTCAGTATTTCCGGTATGAGATATTCGTAGAATCTGACCTTGTTTCCGCCGAATGCAAAGGCCGAAGGATCGTCTCTCCACATATAGAGCGGATGGCCTCCCGGCTTCATATGGAGTTTTATGAGCTCGGACGGTCTGTCGATGAGAGCGTATTTTTCAGCTCCGGTAAAACGGGATGCCGTCATTTGAGTCTGCCTCCCGCTTCGATAAGCCGGCTGAGCTCAGCTGCGATGCCGGCACGGTCAAGCTTTCCGTTACGGTTGTGCGGAAGCTCCGGACGGAAAAGAAAGCTGTGGGGAATCATATATTTCGGTTGCTTTTCGGGCACCGAGCGCCTGACAGCGCGGCACATGTCTCCAGCTCCGGAATAGACCAAC
>JAKSPQ010000195.1 GCA_024404665.1 Clostridia bacterium | reverse complement strand
GGCGGCCGGTGTCGGGCAGGTTGGGCAGGGGGGGGCACTGCATGCGGGAGGGCGGCGCGTCCCGCTCTCGGTGGCGGAGATACTGAGGCTGACGGGCTTTTGCGGTTCTTGACACGGGTCTCTTTTTGCGGTATAATATTTAATAAATCATAATTATTCAGGGGCAACCGGAAAAATGGCAGAAAAAAACACCGCCGGACGCGGCAGATTCATAGTCTTTGAGGGCATCGACGGATGCGGAAAAACCACCCAGGTCGAACGACTTATTTCATATATTACGGAAGAGACAGGCAGGCGCTGTCTGAGCGAACGTGAGCCGGACTCCCGGGACATCGTCGGTGCTATCATCAGGACCGCTCCCTACGGAAGCGTAAAAATCACCCCGGCGGCCATGGCTTACCTCCATGTCGCGGACAGACTGGAGCACATTGCTTACATGACTCCCCTTCTCGGGAGCGGAGAAAACATAGTGTGCGACAGATATTACCTTTCCAATATGGCCTACAATGCAACGGAGGACCTGTCTGTTGAGGAAATCTATGCCCTTAACGCTCCCTGCGTAAAGAAGCTTCCTCCCGATCTTGTCATTTTCCTGGACATAGACCCGGAGGTCACTGCGCGCAGAAGACACGCGGGACGCTCCGATGAAGAAATCTACGACGCCATGGAAAAGCAGATTTCGATACGCAACAATTATAAAAAAGCTCTTGCCATCGCGGAAAAGGACGGAGTGCGGGTTGCCGTAATCAATGCCGATCAATCCATTGACAAGGTATCGGCAGACATTATCGCGGCTTATAAAGCAGCTTTCTGAAAGCCTTAGTATAAAGCAAAGAAAAAGGCCCGTTAACCTTATCGGTCTCGCCCTTCATTAAGCGGCGCCGTAAAAAACGCTGCGTAAAATCACAAAAGGCCCGGGTGTCTCGGAAAAGCAGACGGGCGCCGCTCCGACTTTGTTCCTTCAAATCAATCATTCCGGACTTGGCATTCCGACAATCTTCGGTCCAAGGATACAGGAGGCATCCATGATATATTCCAAAGAATTAAAAGCAGTATATACACCTGAGGTGCTCGTTGTCGGCGGAGGTCCCTCGGGCTTCTGCGCAGCCGTTGCGGCCGCCCGTAACGGCGCCGACGTAATGCTGGTGGAACAGAACGGATTCTGCGGCGGAATGGCAACGGCAGGCCTTGTGGCGCCATTCATGACATGCTACGATCAGGGCGGTACGGAGATGCTTATACGCGGTCTGTTCGAAGAAACAGTGAACCGTCTCTGCGCCATCGGCGGAGCCATTCATCCGTCAAAAATCGATGCTCCCTCAGCGTTCACTTCGTATATCACGGTCGGCCACAAGAGAGTAACACCATTCAGGGCGGAAGCGCTGAAGCTCGTCATCGACGAGATGCTGGCGGAGGCCGGAGTCAAAGTCCTTTATCACACGTCATTCGTCGATGCCGAGGTTAAGGACGGCAGAATAGAAAGCGTCATCGTTCACAGGAAGAACGGACTCTGCGTCATAACGCCGAAAATCGTAATAGACTGCACGGGAGACGGCGATGTAGCTGCCGCATCGGGCGTGCCTTTTGAACTAGGCAACGAAAAAACCGGCAAGATTCAGCCGGCAACCATGTTTTTCAGGATAGGCAACGTAGATCTTTCAAAGATCGAAGCCGACTACATGGAGAATATAGATAATTTCTACCGCAAGGACGGTGTAAACTACCGTTCTCTTCACTGGTGGGTCGAAAAAGCACGCGAGGCGGGCGACTGGAACCTCGACAGAGTGTCCGTCGGCCTCTTCAGAGGAGTTGACGAGGATGAGTGGAGCATAAACACCTCGCGTATTATGGGAATAGACGGAACGGATTCCGAGAGCCTGACGAGAGGCGAAATCGAAGGCAGACAGCAGGTCGATCAGATTTTCAAATTCTTTGTGAAGTATGTTCCCGGCTGTGAAAACGCAAAGCTGCTGCAGACCGGAAGCACGCTTGGAATACGTGAGACAAGACATATCAAGGGGAAAAAGTGCCTCATGGTTGAGGATCTTCTGAACTGCGCAGTACCTGAGGATTCGGTTGTTATCGCAGCGAATTCCGTGGATATCCACGGAAAATTCGGTCCGAGAAGCAACGAATACATCGCTCTCCCCGCCGGTAAATACTACGGTATTCCCTACGGAACGATGGTCCCCGAAGGAATCTCGAATCTTTTGGTGTCCGGACGCTGCATCAGCGCCGAGAGCGATGCCGCCGGTGCGGTCCGCGTAATGACGCCTTGTATGGCGCTTGGCCAGGCTGCGGGCACCGCAGCAGCTATGGCGGCATCTTCCGATACGCCTGTCGCGGATCTGGACACGGGTCTTCTCAGAGAGAAACTTATCGCCGGCGGCGTACGGCTTTGATTTCACGAGACAAAAGAATAATACTGAAGATAATCGAGTAGGAGGTCACCCATTAGTTGAGTGACCGACCTCTCACACCACCGTACGTGCCGTTCGGCATACGGCGGTTCAATCAAATA
>JAKSPQ010000194.1 GCA_024404665.1 Clostridia bacterium | reverse complement strand
CGCCTTTTTTTTTTTTTTCCGAAACCTTACAAAAATGCCGGATCACCGTTTGAGGTTCCGGCTTTTCGTTTTTTTCTCCGGCGGAAAGGCCATCGGCGTTTTTTTTCGGGGTACGGATGCGGATTCCGCCCTTCGGATTTCTTCTGATAACAGGCAAAAAAAAGAAGCTTCGGATGTGTTTTTGTCTTTTATCTATTGAAAATAATAAAATTATGTGATATAATATTATATCTTTTAATATTATGGTGCGACGCTCTCGCGCGTGCACACGTGCATGCGCGTAAAAAAGGTCCGGGCCCCGGGGAACGACGAAAGGAAATGCTGTCATGGGTGAAAATGCAGGCACATTCTGGAGTGAATTTTTTAAGATTTGCGATAAATACATAATCAGCGTACTCAAGGACATCCGCATTGTCGATGTCATTGATATTCTGCTTCTTTCGTTTATTCTGTTTTACGTTTACAGATTCATCAAGGGCAGAAGGGCGGCGAGACTCGCGATAGGACTTCTCCTCATCGCAATGGTTCTTGTCCTGAGCATCGTCTTTGACATGAGGGCGATTAAATACATTCTGCAGAACTTCTATCAGGTCGGCTTCCTGGCGCTGATCATCATTTTCCAGTCGGACCTCAGAGCCGGACTCGAGAAGGTCGGAAACACACCTATCAAGGGCTTCAAGAGCATATCCACAAGGGAATACAGGGACATAGTATCCATGTGCGACAGGCTCAGCGAGACCGCCGAGGGCTTATCGGTTACCAAAACCGGAGCACTCATCATCATCGAACGGGAAACCAAGCTCGGCGAATATCTTACGCAGGGCGTTATTATCAATGCGGATCTTGAGCCGCTGATGCTCAGAAACATCTTTTTCAACAAAGCGCCGCTTCACGACGGCGCGGTGATTATCCGCAACAGGAGAATATATGCGGCAGGCTGCTTCCTGCCTCTCTCGGCAGCCGACGTAAACAAGGATCTCGGCACGAGACACAGAGCTGCTCTCGGGCTTTCGGAGGTTTCGGATGCGCTTGTAATCGTCGTATCGGAGGAAACCGGAGTGATTTCGCTCGCATCGGGAGGAAGACTCGAAAGAAACTTCGACCGCAGTTCTCTCATGCAGCGTCTGACGCTTGAGCTTGTTCCGTCGGAAGCGTCCTCGGCAGCCAAGGGCATCAAGGGAATCATCAGAAAGAGCGACAGAAAGGAGAACGGAAAATGAACAGGGAAGAGCTGAAAACGGTAACCGACGTCGAACAAAACGAAGTCGAAGCCAAAGCCGACAGAAAAAAACAGGGACTCATGATATTTCCCCGCATTGTCTGCGTTCTTCTTGCGCTGATACTGTGGATATATGTCATAAACATTACGTCCACCGATGCGGAAAAAACAATAAATCTCATACAGATCAAAATCGAGGGTGCCGAGGCGCTTAAGGCGGCGACGGGCTTTTCGATTTACGACCAGTCCGAGGCGAAAGTCTCCATCACCGTCAGAGGAAAACGCCAGGACATTCAGGAAATCAGCGAAAACGGCTTCTATGCCTTTGTCGATGTCAGCGGCATTACAACCGGAGGAAAGCACACGCTGCCGGTAAAGGTCAGTATCCCCGAGACGGTTTCGCTTGTATCCACGTCTCCGTCGTCGATAGATCTTTTCACGGACTCCAATATTACTAAGTCCGTTCCCGTAACCGTCGGTCTCAGCTCATATTCGATATCGGACAATTATTCGTTCGGCGAAATAAGACCTACCGTCAACAGCGTTCTGATTACGGGCCCCGCGACGGTTCTCGACAGAATCGTCACCGCAAAAGCAGAGGTCAATCTTTCCTCCGCGTGGGTTACGTCGGGCTTTGTTCACAACGCCGAGCTCTCCTTCCTCGACAAGAACGGAGATACGGTTGACAAGGGCTTTATTTCGAGCGACCGCACGAACATCGACGTTGCCGTTTCCGTAATCATGAAGGCCGAGCTTAAGCTTTCCGTATCGTACGAGAACGGCTTTGACCGGTCAAAGGTTACGGATTACACCGTCGATCCCACAGTGCTGACGGTATACGGACCGCCGGAAAAGGTATCGTCTCTTCAGAAAATCAGCGTGCTCACCGTTGGGGAACTCACACCTGCGGAAAATACCGTTCAGGTATCGTCGCTGACGCTGCCGCCCGACGTGTATTTCCTGAATGCGCCTGAGGAAATCAGGGTTCGGCTGATATTCGCTCCGGTTACGACAGAGCCCGAAACGACTCCTCTGTCTCCCGAAACCCTGCCGGAGCCCGAGGAAACGCTCTCTCCTGCACACGAAGTGACGGCGGCTGAATCCTCCGTCACGGATAAAAAGAGCATATGACCGGCAGCGCCAGAGTAAGGTCGGTAAGCGCCGACGGAAAAAACGCCGTGGTTGAGACGGAGCGCAAATCGGCCTGCGAGGGCTGCCACAAGGGCGCCGAGGGCTGCGATGCGTGCTCGCTTCTGGGACCGAACGGAAAAATATCCTGTCCTGCCGTAAATGCCGCCGGAGCCTCAGTCGGAGACACGGTGGAAATCGAAAGCAGCTCTCGAAGAAAGCTGCTGTATGCGGCCC
>JAKSPQ010000193.1 GCA_024404665.1 Clostridia bacterium | reverse complement strand
ATCCGGGCTCTTCTGCGTATTCTTCTTTTAATACCCTTATTCCGTCAGAGTTGTAATATATCCCTGTATGTGACCTTAGACAATACACGGTCCAGGGTAATCAGCCGGTCAAGGTCCGTAGCCGAATCACCGAGTTCGTATGTATCAGTCAGTTTATCGAGATCCAAAATGCAGGGCGTTCGCCAACGCCCGGTGTGTTTGGATAATCCCCTGAAATATATAAAAAATCATTTTAACACATATTATAGTATACGAGGCATAAAAAGTCAACAAAAAGTGGCATTATTATTCAAAAATGCACGTTTCCGATATTGTGAAAAAGGAAAACCTTGACAAGAACGACAAAATGTGATATTATATTATGAATATTTATTAATCCAAGGAGATAAATAATGGACAGCAACATTCACGAGCTTCCTAAGACGTACGATCCCTCGTCGTTTGAGGATAAGCTATACAAGATGTGGATGGAAAAAGGCTATTTCACCCCGGATCCTTCCGATGAACGTCCTCCCTTCTGCATCGTGATTCCGCCTCCGAACGTAACCGGTCAGCTTCATATGGGACACGCACTCGACGAGACCCTGCAGGACATTCTTGTAAGATACAAAAGAATGGCAGGCTTCAACACCCTCTGGGTTCCCGGAACCGATCACGCCGGCATCGCCACTCAGATAAAAGTCGAGGAAAACCTCAGAGTCAACGAGGGTATCACGAGATACGACCTCGGCCGCGAAAAATTCCTCGAAAGAGTCTGGGACTGGAAAAACAAATACGGTTCCAGAATCATTTCCCAGCTTCAGAAGCTCGGCTCCTCCTGCGACTTTTCGCGCGAAGCCTTCACGATGAGCCCCGCGCTCTCACGAGCCGTACGCAAGGTATTCGTAAAGCTCTATGACGACGGCCTCATCTACCGCGGACTCAGAATTACCAACGTCTGTCCGCGCTGCAGAACGGTTATATCCGACGCCGAAATCGACTATAAGGAAATCGACGGCTGCTTCTGGCACATCCGCTATCCCGTAAAGGGCGAGGAGGGCCGTTACGTCACCGTCGCTACCACGAGACCCGAGACAATGCTCGGTGATACCGCCGTAGCGGTTGCTTACGGCGACGAAAGATATGCCGACATCGTCGGAAAGACTCTGCTTCTTCCCCTCGTCGGCCGCGAGATTCCCGTTATTCAGGACGAGAACGTCGATCCCGCCTTCGGAACCGGCTGCGTAAAGATCACTCCCGCTCACGACCCGAACGACTATGAAACCGGACTCCGCCACGGACTCGAGAACATCATCGTCATCGACAACGAGGCGAAGATCAACGAGAACGGCGGAATCTATGAGGGCCTTGACAGATATGAAGCCAGAAAGCGCATCGTCGCGGATCTCGAGGCTCAGGGATATCTCGTAAAGGTGGAAAAGATGACCCACAACGTAGGTCACTGCTACCGCTGCGGAACCGTTCTAGAGCCCGTTGCCTCCCGCCAGTGGTTCGTAAAGATGAAGCCTCTCGCCGAGCCCGCCATTGAGTGCGTTCGCCGCGGAGACACCTCCTTCGTTCCCGACAGATTCTCGAAGAACTACTTCAACTGGATGGAGAACATCAAGGACTGGTGCATCTCAAGACAGCTCTGGTGGGGTCACAGAATTCCCGCCTTCTACTGCGCAGACTGCGGAGAAATCACTGTTTCCGAGTCCGATATCACCGTCTGCCCGAAGTGCGGCGGTACGCACATCACTCAGGATGAGGACGTGCTTGACACCTGGTTCTCCTCCGCTCTCTGGCCGTTTACCACTCTCGGCTGGCCGGACGACACTGCAGAGCTCAAGAAGTACTATCCCACATCCGTTCTCGTAACGGGCTACGACATCATCACCTTCTGGGTATCCAAGATGATTTTCATGGGTCTGAAGTTCATGGACGGTGAAAAGCCCTTCTCCCACGTATTCATCCACGGACTCGTAAGAGACGCCCAGGGACGCAAAATGTCAAAGTCGCTCGGCAACGGCATCGATCCCCTTGAGGTCATCGACAAATACGGAGCCGATGCTCTCCGCTTCGCTCTTGCGACCGGAAACAGCCCCGGAAACGACATGAGATTCTCCGACGAAAAGATCGAGGCCGCCCGCAACTTCGCCAATAAGCTCTGGAACGCCTCGAGATTCGTAAGAATGAATCTCACCATCGATGAAATCAGCCTTCCCGACGCCTCCGAGCTCGCTCCCGAGGACAAGTGGATTCTCGACAGATTCAACGGACTCGTGGCATCGGTAACCTCCAACCTCGACAAATTTGAGGTCGGTGTTGCTCTTGCCGCTCTGTACGAATTCGTCTGGGATGTCTTCTGCGACTGGTACATCGAGCTTACCAAGGCGCGTCTGTTCGAAAAGGACAGCCGCGGCTGCGTAATCGCCCAGAACGTACTCGCCTATGTTCTTACAGGCATTCTCAAGCTTCTCCATCCGTTCATGCCTTATATCACAGAGGAAATCTATCAGTCTCTTCCGAGACTCGCCTCCGATAAGGAAAGCATCATGATTTCCGACTTCCCGAAGTTCAGCGACGCTCTGACCTTCACCGCTGATGCCGTCGCAACCG
>JAKSPQ010000192.1 GCA_024404665.1 Clostridia bacterium | reverse complement strand
TTTATGCTGGGGCATAAACTTCCGAACAATATTCAATCGACGAAATGCTGCCTGGGAAAAGGCGGCTGCCCAGTCTCACAGTGGTTTTAACACTACAGCACAATCCTGCAAATATCAGCAATATCATTGACTTTCATGTTCTGTAATGGTATAATAGTGTAAACATAGACAAAGTAACTGAAAGACAGTAAAAAACGGAGTCCGGAGGTGGTTGAATACCTTTCCCTCCGGAGAAAACAAATGGATAAAAGAACAGATTCAAAAGAAAACGGGCTGTGGGAATCCGATGACGGTATCCGATTTACGGGTGAACTGTCTCCGGACGGATATCCCGACGGCAGAGGCGTGGCTGAATTCCCGGACGGCACCCGTTTTGTCGGAAGCATAAACTGGTTTGAGCAAAAGGGAAGCGGTGTCTGGAAGTATAACGACGGAAGCACAATGACTGGCGGCTTTACGGTTTCGTCTGATTATCCCTTACTGTTTTTTTATCCTTCAAAGGGAGAGAGCATGCCGGACACGGCAGGCGGTGACAGTGCCGACGGCGCTCCGTGCGAAGACGCTGCGGCCGGTGATAATAAAACGGAGCCTCTCGGAAAAAAGCATGTCAGATATTTAAGGTATTTCGGAACCGAGCCGGGAGATCCGGGTTCACCCTGCACCGGGGCGTCCTGCAGGGCTTCTTTCAATCCGGAAAAGGAAGACGAAAAAGCCCGCGCCGATGCCGTATGCGCGGGGCTTACACGGCGCTTTCGGGCGGCGGGCAGGGAGCTCGAATACAATGCAAGGGCCTTGCTTGCCGATATGATCTTATCCGGGGAGCTTGATGAAAACGATGTTGTCATCGGTGCCGGTTTTCCGAGGCTTTTCAGAGTAAACGATGTTTTCAGACTGTTCTTCCGGTGAGCAAAGCCGTTACGGACGGAAGAAAAATACAATAATTCAATTGGTTTTCAGGAGATTTTTACGATATGATAAAGATTGTTATCGCTCCCGATTCGTTCAAGGGCAGCATATCTTCTCACGACGCGGCAGAAGCCGTTTCAGAGGGGCTCAGAGACGTTCTCGGCGACGAACTTGAGTCTGTTGTTATTCCGATCGCGGACGGCGGAGAAGGCACGCTGGAGGCCCTGACGGATGAGAGCGAAAGAATCGCCATGGAGGTGACGGGGCCCGATGCAGAGCCGGTGACCGCATCGTACGGAATCTGCGGGGATACTGCCGTCATCGAAATGGCAAAGGCCTCGGGACTTACGCTTTCGCCGAGACACAGGGCTGCGGAGGCGACGACGTACGGAACCGGTGAGCTCATGGCGGACGCCATCGACAGAGGCATAAGGAAGATAATGCTTACCGCCGGAGGCTCAGCCACCAACGACGGAGGCTGCGGAATGCTGGCGGCATTGGGCGCGGTGTTTGTAAACGGCAGAGGCTTTGAGTTTATTCCCACGGGCGGCACGCTCGCCGATATTGCTTCCTTTGACATGTCATGTATGATCGACGGCTTCTTTGAAACGACGTTTACGGTTGCCGCGGATATAAGAAATCCGCTTCTTGGCAGCGAGGGCGCCACCGCGGTTTACGGTCCTCAGAAGGGGGCGACGGCGGAGGAACTGGCGCTTATGGAAAGAGGCATGGCGCACTGGGCGGAGATGCTTGAAAAGGCCTCAGGAAAGGCCGTTGCATCGGTTCCGGGCTCCGGAGCGGCAGGAGGAATTGCCGCGCCGCTTATTGCCTTCTCGAACGCCGAAATAAAACGCGGCATAGATACCGTGCTTGAAACCGCCGGCTTTGACGCGGCTCTGGAGGGCGCCGATGCCGTCGTGACCGGAGAAGGCAGACTTGACAGTCAGTCGCTTTACGGAAAGGCCGTCAGCGGAGTTGCGAAGGCAGCGGCCGCCGCCGGAGTACCCGTCGACGTTATCTGCGGCTGCGCGGGAGACGATCCCGAGCGATTGAAGTCCATGGGACTCAGAGAGATAATCACGCTTGTGTCTTTGGCACCAGATGCGGCTTCAGCCATAAGCGACGCCGGAAAATGGATCAGGGAGGCAGCAAGGCAATATGCCCTGAAGCAGCTGCTTCCGAAGGCCCGGGAGATGACTCTGACCGACGAAAAGCTTGATCTTTTCAGAAAACAGAAGGATACGCTTGATATCTTCCTCCGGAACGGAGCCATCACCGAGGCTCAGTACGGAAAAAGCCTCGGGGATCTGAAAAGACTTATGAATATTCCGTTAGACATGTGAAATACTGCCCGAAAGGACAAATAAGCAGCAGAGAGCATCCCGCGCGGGAACACTCTCTGCTGCTTTTTTGATTTGTTTATTTAAAGAATGCCCGGGGAAAACGGGCGGAAAAGCTGTCAAAAACGGCTTTTCGCTCCGATTTCCCGGGCGTCCTTTTGCTCAAAAGCGCTGTGTTATTATTTTATCGCTTCGTAATCGGCGTAAATCTTGTCGATGGCAGTCTGAGCGGCTTTTACCTTTGCTCTGATCTGAACCGCGATATTGGTGGTTCCGGCCTTGAGCTGGTCGCCCATGAGTGAGTAAATGAGGTTGATTGCATTTGTATAGGTCATGGCGAAATCAAAGCGGAGGGTATCGCGGATAAGGTCGAGCATGGAGGCGGCGACGGCATCGCTCATATATCTGTACTTAAGGGTGGTTTCGTAGTAGTCGGGGGTGATATCCTGCCAGCCGTACATTGCGAG
>JAKSPQ010000191.1 GCA_024404665.1 Clostridia bacterium | reverse complement strand
GATGTCGGCTTCAGCGGGTCAGACTCGCGTGTGCCGTCGGCGTAATAATAAGGGAACAGCGACGGCGTCGTTGTTTTCACGATAACTCCTCCGTCGGTCCCCGACGTTGATTCCACCGTAAGAAATTCCGAATAAAAGCAGGCCGTTCCGGCGGCATAGCTTCTGCCGAGACACCACTCCCTGCCGTCGTCCTCCAGAATCATCGCATTTCTCTGGCCCAGCAGAAAAACCGTATCGCCGGGCTTAAGACCGATATCGCTTTTTATGACAAAGCTGTCGGAAAAATCCTCCTTATCCCGGGCGAGATCGGCCTTTTTGCTTCTTGAGCCGCTTATATCGAAAAGTCTGGCCGCTCCGTCGTTCTGAATTATTACCGTATCCGCGCCGGCGCCGCAAAGCCTCTGTCCTGAGGAGAGCTTAAGGGCGGACATATTATATTCTCCGGCCGGTATATAAACCGTATCCGATTTCCGGAACGCTTCCGCCACAGCCGGGGCCCAGTCTGCTCCGTTATCCGAAAAAGCGGCATAATCCGTAAGGATGGCCGCCCCCTCCGGTATCTGAGGCTCCGTGTTTTCCCCGGTAACTGCGGATACCGGGGAGCTGCTATCCGGGACGTGCGTTTCATATGAAGATACAGCAGACGTTCCGTCAGCGTCGGTCCGTGAATCCGGGAGGCCGTTCCCCGTACAGGCGGCGGAAAAAAGCATAATCATACACAGGAAAACGGATAACACCCCTTTTTTCCGTGCGGAAGCGCTTGCTTTTTTCCTGCAGGAAGATATTTCCGAAGATTCTATTATTCGGTCTTTTTTGAATTTAAAATGCATAAATTTATTTATTATTCCCTCTGCGGGGTTATTTTGGGAATATCTCCTTATTCATATATTTTTCAATTTTCCCCTTGGCTTTTTACACAATTTGGGTTAAGACATTGTCCATGGGAGATTGCTTCGCCTTTTCAATATTGGTCTCGCAGCGTTCATTATAACACTTCTTAAGCATTTTCTCTATATTTTTTTGTGAATTTTTTTATTTTTTGTCAGCAACCCTTTTGGATGCTCCGCCAAAAGCGCTGCTTACTATCGCCTAAGGCGGCTGCACTATTATGCAGATGGGTTCTTGCTCTTCTTCTTCGTTTTCCTGTTTAAGCGCTTTTGTTGATTCAAATAAAATATAAAGGGCAATGGCTGCCTCCCGGCCTCAATGACTCAATCGCCGCTTTCCCGTCTTGACTTTTTTTCGGTTTTAGATTATAATATTTGCATGTGCCCTTTTTGCACACGTTAGTAAGCCTAAAGAGCTGCAAAAACCTAAAAAAGAGGGCACCACGGCAACAACCGATACAGCAATAACAATCGAAAGGTTAAAATTATGAAAGTATCAACCGATAACAGCGTAATAATCAACAGAGTCGGCCACGAGGCCGCGATGAACATGATCCGCGAAGCGGGCTTTGACGGCATTGACTATACCTTTTACGACATTCACGAAGAGCACAACATGCTCCATCTTCCGGATTCCGAAAGACGCTATCGCGCAAAGGAGCTCGGTCTTCGAGCAAGATCGATAGGTCTATCTCTTCCGCAGTCGCACGCGGAGCTGAAATATAAATACGGCATCATCGCTGACAGAGCTCAGGATCCCGTATACGACGACATAATCAAGAGCCTCGAGTGCTCATCGCTCATGGGAATCCCGCAGGTCGTCGTCCACACCGTAAGATGCCCCAACAGCTGGGCCGAGGATGACATCGTAGCCTACAACCTTGATTTCATGAAGGGCTTCATCCCCTATGCGGAGAAATACGGAGTCATAATCGGTGTAGAAAACCTGTTTGCAAGGCAGAAGGACGGTACGTTCCGCGGAAGACAGAACACCGCAGAGTCCATGAACGCCTTCGTGGATGCTCTCGGAAACGACTGCTTCAGAGTGTGCTGCGACCTCGGCCACGCCGCTATAACGGGCACCGATCCCGAGGACTTCATCGCCGGAATGAACCCCGACAGACTCACAATGCTGCACGTTCAGGATACTGACTATAAGGACGACAGACACTGGCTGCCGCTCCTCGGCACACAGCACTGGGACAAAATCACCGATGCTTTGGCCGCAATTGATTTTTCAGGCTACATGAATCTCGAGGTGCTTCATTACTATGAAAAATTCCCGACAGAGCTGCTTCCGGAGGCTCTGAAGCTCGCCGCGGATACGGCTAAGCATCTCGCGAAAACAGTTGAGGACAAGAAAAAAACGGGTACCCGGGCATAAATTGCAAGTCAGCGGTACTGCCGGCATCATAAGACAAATGCCCTGCCGGTCTTCCGGAGGACTGTTTCGCATATTATCATATATAAATCGCACATAAAAAAACGCCGGAGGTCTTTCCGGCGAGGGGATACTTAAGGGTATGTTAAAAAGTCACGGGCTTTTTAACATACCCTTTTGTTTATATGCGTTATATACGGTATGCGGCAATATACACGGTGTCCGAATCGTGCGGTATGTCCGGTTCGCAAAGAAGCAGCTCGGAAAGCTCGCGTCCGTCAAAGGACCTGAAGCTTCTGCGGCTTTCGACTTTTTCGGCAAGCGTATTTTTTTATTTTCCGTTTTTCAATAATTTGTACAGCAGGCGGTAAAGCTCAGAGGCCTCCTCGGGAGCAAGATCGATGCAGCCGCCGACCTGTGACGGAATATCCGCAAGCTTCTCTCTCAAAGCCATTCCGCAGTCGGTAACGGTGACGATGACAATGCGTTCGTCATCGGCAGAACGCGCCCTCGTTACATAGCCCTTTTTCTCCAGCCTCTTCAG
>JAKSPQ010000190.1 GCA_024404665.1 Clostridia bacterium | reverse complement strand
TATTCTCGAGGAGCGCTCGATAATGGGCGGAAGAGCCGCAATAGACGGACTTAAGAAGATGCAGAAATCCGCAGCCCTTCTGATTAATGAGAACGGCGAAAAAACGGAAATTGCCGCAGATAAGCTGAAGCCGGGTGATCTCTTTTTCATAAGGCCCGGAGACGGCTTTCCGGTAGACGGTACTGTAGTATCCGGATCCTCGTCCGTTGATCAGAAATCACTGACAGGCGAACCCGAACCCGTATATGTTACCGAGGGAACCAAGGTATATGCCGGCACAGTTAATATTGACGGAACCCTTACCGTCAGAGCAGACAAGGGGTACAATGACACCTCGTTCTCAAATATCATAAAGCTTCTCGAACAGTCGGAAAAAATGGAAATTCCCGAATCCAGGCTTATCGACAGGTTCATGCGGTACTACATTCCCTTTATTCTTGCAATTGCTGCGGCTGTAGCCCTTATTAACAACGATATTTCACGTGCAGTAGCTATTCTCGTAGTCTCATGTCCTTGCGGTCAGATGCTTGTAAGCTCGGCTCCCATGGTGGCGGCACTTTCCGCTGCAACGAAGCGAGGCATTCTTATTAAGAATTCAAAATTCATAGAGAAAATCGTAGATGCAGATGCAGTTGTCTTTGACAAAACTGGTACTCTCACGTCGGGCAATTTAAAGCTTACGGAAATAGTACCGATCGCTGAAGACTGTACTCCGGAGCTTGCGCTTGCAATCTGCGATGCGCTCTCCTCAGGCTCGGGTCATCCCGTTTCCTGCGCCGTCTGCTCTTATGCAGACGAAATTCGCAAATCGCAGTCTCTTCCGGTCATAAATATTTCGGAGCTGCGTGAAACCCACGGAATAGGCATGAAGGCGGTATTTGAACGGTCGGAAGAAGCATCCTCTATCCCCGAGGGTGAAATCATCGAGTTCGGCAGATATATCCCCGCCGATGACGACCGGAAATACGATTTTTCGGAGCACGGAACGGTAAGCGTTCTTACATGCGGTAAAGAAAAAAGACTTCTTGCTGCGCTGTGCTTTGACGATACCGTCAGAGCCGATGCGGGGGCAGCCGTAAAGGAGCTGCAGGAATTGGGCATAGAGGAAACCGTTATGCTCACCGGAGACAGAGAGACGTCTGCAAAGAAAATTGCCGCCGAATCCGGCATCGACACCGTATATGCAGGCCTCCTCCCTGCCGGAAAATACGACAGACTTCTTGAAATAAAAGGAAGACGCACGGGCGTTATCGCCGTCGGAGACGGGATAAACGATGCGCTGGCTCTCAGAGAGGCAGACGTCGGAATTGCCATGGGAGCCATGGGCTCGGACCTTGCCATTCAGTCCGCCGACATAGCTCTTATGAACAACAGACTCGATAATATTCCCTTTATTATCAGCCTTGCAAAAAATACGAGAAAGATAATTTATCAGAACCTGATTATCGCAATGCTTATCAGCGCCGTTATGATAGTTTTATCCGCCTTCGGAATTATTACCGCCGTATTCGGTGCCGTGTTCCATAACGTCGGTGCGTTCACGGTACTGATAAATTCTTCAAGGCTCATAAGAAACGGCATAGATACTGCCTCAGAAGATAAAGAATAACAAAAATCACACTGAAAAGGTTATGAAATAATGTTAAAAAACGAGCAGCTGTTAATCGGAAAAGGCGAACGGGAATGCGCAATCATTCCGTCCGTCGCAAACAGACACGGTCTTATATGCGGAGCCACCGGAACCGGTAAAACCATAACTCTGAAGGTTATGGCAGAATCATTTTCAGATCTCGGAGTACCTGTATTTCTCGCCGATATTAAAGGGGACCTGTCCGGCACGGTTAAACGCGGTGAGAGGACTGACGCGATCGACAACCGTCTGAGCTCAATCGGCATTGATCCCGAATCCTTTGAATACAAGGGATATCCCGTCAGATTTTTTGACGTGTTCGGAGACGAAGGTCACCCTGTAAGAACCACCGTAAGCGAAATGGGTCCCACGCTTCTATCAAGACTTCTGGGGCTGTCTCCTGCGCAGTCCGGTGTTTTGGCAATAGTATTCAGATATGCCGACGATCTCGGCTGGAAGCTCATAGACCTCAAGGATCTGAGAGCGATGGTAAGCTACTGCACAGAGCATGCGGCTGAGCTTCTGAACGATGACGGCAATATATCCAAGCAGTCCGCAGGAGCCATTCAGAGGGCTCTTCTGCAGCTCGAGGATTGCGGAGGTACAAGATTCTTCGGAGAACCCGCAATCTCGCTCAGAGACTGGATGTCGATCGCTGAGGACGGCCGCGGCTACATTAATATACTTGCCTGCGATAAGCTTTACCGCTCTCCCCTGCTTTACTCCACGTTCATGCTCTGGCTACTTACGGAGCTGTTCGAGGAGCTTCCCGAAATAGGCGATCCCGAGAAGCCTGAGCTCGTATTCTTCTTTGATGAGGCTCATCTGCTTTTCAGAGACGCACCAAAGGCGCTGACCGACAACATTGAGCAGGTCGTAAAGCTTATAAGATCCAAGGGAGTCGGAGTATATTTCATTACTCAGCAGCCGTCAGATATTCCCGACAAGGTTCTGGCGCAGCTCGGCAACAAGGTTCAGCACGCTTTAAGGGCTTACACTCCCACAGAGCTTAAGGGCGTTAAGGCCGCTGCGGCATCCTTCAGAGCCAATCCGGACTTTGACACGGAGGCTGCCATTCTTGAGCTCGGTACCGGAGAAGCTCTTATCTCCTTCCTTGACAGGAAGGGCCGGCCAGAGACTGTCGAGAAAGCGATTGTGCTTCCTCCGCAATCTCTTATGGGGCCCATGGATTACG
>JAKSPQ010000019.1 GCA_024404665.1 Clostridia bacterium | reverse complement strand
CGCGTATCTGGATAAGCTGACCGCAGCCTCAAGAACTGCAAAAAAAGCTGCTGCGGAGCTTGCGAAGTCCGATGAATCCTCCGGAAAAGCTGCCGGACAAAGCAAAACCGACGCATGAATTCGTACGCGGGATATGTCCCCTGCCGGTAATCGTTATCCGGAAACACAACATCAAGGAGTTTTTTGATGAATACAACGCCTCTTGCCGAGCTGATGCGGCCCAAAAGCTTTGATGATATAGTCGGTCAGCGCCACCTGTTCGGCCCGTACGGAGTTCTCCGCAAAATGTGTGAGAGCGGACGGCTTACGAATATGATTTTTTACGGTCCTCCCGGTACCGGAAAGACCACGGCCGCAACGCTGGTTGCGGAATACTCCAATATGACCTTCCGCAGGCTGAATGCAACGACGGCATCGCTCTCTGACGTTAAAGCCGTTCTATCATCAACGGACACCCTTTTCGGGAGCGGCGGCCTTCTCCTCTACATCGATGAGATCCAGTACTTCAACAGGAAGCAGCAGCAGTCGCTTCTTGAATACATAGAGGACGGCAGGGTCACGCTCGTTGCGTCCACTACGGAAAATCCGCATTTTTACGTCTACAATGCTCTGATATCACGTTCCACTCTGTTTGAATTCAAACCGGTGGAGGAAAAAGAGACTGTTCGCGCCCTGAGACGCGCCCTGGAATATCTGAACCGTGAGAACAACAGGGATAAAACGGCACCCGATGATGTCCTGGGACTTATTGCCTCCACAGCCGGCGGAGATGTCCGCAGGGCTCTCGGCCTGTTTGAAAATGCATATTTCAATGCGGAAAACGCTATTTCCGCCGATGATGTCCTTGCCTTTGACGCAGGAATCCGCAATTATTCGGATGATTCCCACTATGACCTCATGTCGGCGCTTCAGAAATCTGTCAGGGGCTCCGATCCCGATGCCGCCGTCTTTTACCTGAACAGACTTTTGGCTGCCGGAGAGCTTCTTGCCGCGTGCAGAAGACTTCAGGTCATGGCGTCCGAGGATGTAGGTCCCGCATATCCCATGGCAGCTGTTGTCACGAGGGCTTGCTGTGAATCCGCGGTCGAGCTGGGTCTCCCCGAGGCTGCAATTCCGCTTACCAATGCGGCGATTATTCTTGCCACTGCGCCGAAATCCAACGCTGCGGAGGCAGCCGTCATGGCCGCAAGAGCGGACATCGATGCAGGCTTGGGAGCAATTCCTCCCGAACCGCTCAGAAGTCCCCTGTTCAAGGGCTATAAATATCCGCACGATTATCCGAACCACTATGTCAGACAGCAGTATCTGCCGGACGACGTAAAGGATAAGACATACTACAGCTTCGGTAACAACAAAACCGAACAGGCTGCCGCTGCCTATGCAAAGAGCATCGGAAGCTATAAAGAAAAGAAGTAAACAAAAGAGAAAAATCTATGGAACATAGAATTCAGCTCGCAGTCATCGGAGCCGGACATGCCGGCATCGAGGCTGCTCTTGCGGCTGCCAGAATGGGCGTGGATACGGTTCTTTTTACCATCTCGCTCGATGCCGTCGCAAATATGCCCTGCAATCCTTCAATAGGAGGCACGGCAAAAGGACATCTCGTGTATGAAATCGATGCTCTGGGCGGCGAAATGGGACGTGCGGCGGATGCCGTAACGCTCCAGTCCAGAACGTTGAATCTCGGTAAGGGCGCTGCGGTTCACTCCAAAAGAATACAGGCTGACAGACGAAAGTATCAGATTCTGATGAAGCACACCTTGGAGACTACCCCTCATCTGCATCCTATGCAGGGAGAGATAACCGATATCCTCACGGAGGAAATCGCCGACGGAAGCGGCAGGCGCCGTGTTACCGGAGTGCGCACCTCCATAGGCGAAACCTGGTATTGCGATGCTGCCGTCGTGTGCACCGGAACATATCTTGACAGCGCGATTTTTGTCGGACATAACACTTATAAGGCGGGTCCGGACGGACTTCTTCCCGCAGCGGGACTGTCAGCTTCGCTGAGAAATGCCGGTGTAACGCTGAGAAGGTTCAAAACAGGCACTCCGCCGAGAATTCTGCGTTCATCGGTGCATTTTGAGGAGCTTGAGGAACAGCCCGGAGAGGAAGTAATCACTCCCTATTCGGTGTATACAAGCGCTAAAAGGCTGAATAAAATAAAGCAGATCTCCTGCCACATCGTCTATACCAACGAGGAAACCCACCGCATTATTAAGGAAAACATTAAGAAATCCGCAATGTATTCCGGCATGATAAGCGGCGTAGGCCCCAGATATTGCCCGTCGATTGAGGATAAAATCGTCCGTTTTGCAGATAAAGAGCGCCATCAGCTCTTCCTTGAGCCTTTGGGCACAGACACGGAGGAGATGTATCTTCAGGGCTTTTCAACATCGCTGCCGCCGGATGTTCAGGACGCAATGCTCAGGACGCTTCCCGGTATGAAGGATGCTGTGATTACGCGCTATGCATACGCCATCGAGTACGATTGCGTTGATCCAACCGAGCTCTATCCTACACTTGAGCACAAAAAAATAGACGGTCTCTTCGGTGCGGGACAGTTCAACGGAACCTCCGGATATGAGGAGGCCGCCGGACAGGGCCTTGTCGCAGGAATAAATGCGGCTCTGAAAATCAAGGGCGAGCCGCCGATGATCCTTAAGCGCACGGACGGATACATCGCTACGCTTATTGATGACCTTGTCACAAAGGGCACCAATGAGCCCTACCGTATGATGACGGCGCGTTCCGAATACAGGCTTCTGCTCCGTCAGGATAATGCCGATGCGAGACTTACGCCTATCGGATACAGAGTTGGACTCATCGATGCAAAGCGATATGCAAAATTCAAGGCGAAAATGAGAGCCGTCGAAGTGGAAAAAGAACGCCTCGAGAAAAGTTTTGCGCAAAGTAGCAAGCTTCTTGAATTTCTTGCAGCGCACGGTATGCCGGCGAAACCCGGGTATACTCTCGCCGACCTCTTAAGACGTCCTCAGCTCGAGTACGGTGACCTTGCCGAGCTGGATCCCGAAAGGCCGGATCTGAGTGATGACATCATCAAGACGGCTGTATGCGACATTAAATATGCCGGATATATAAAGAGGCAGCTGGCAGAGGTAAGACGTCAGGCGAGACTTGAAGAGGTTAGACTACCTGAGGATATGGATTATGCATCTATTGGCGGTTTAAGGATAGAAGCTGTACAAAAACTCACCGCAATTAAGCCCCTGACCCTGGGTCAGGCCTCCAGAATCAGCGGAGTATCGCCAGCGGACATATCCGTTCTGCTGATCAGAATGGGACTTAAATAACCTGTATCCGGATAATAATTCACAATTATTTTCATACGGAACAGCATAACCTGATGCCCTGCGGAGTCACTTTCCTGCAGGGCATCAGCAAACAAGAAGGACTTTGATAAACGATATGAAAAAGAATTTCAAAGATAACAAAAACCGGGAAAAACAAATGCAAAAGGCCGGAAAAAAGGTGCAGCACCGCTCCTCTGCCGATAATGAAAAAAGGATAAGCTCCGGCGCAAACAGAAACATTGCGCAAAACCATAATGCGGTGAAGGCCATCCCCGACTCTGCTTCTTATGAGGAATTCAGCACTGCGTTTGCCGGTATTCTTATGTCCTCCGGATTGTCATGCTATTCTTCTGATGAATATGCAAAGGTGTTTTATAAGCTCTATTGTGATTTGCTTGTCGAGAATTCCAAACATAATTTAACAGCGGTTACGGAATATAAAAAGGTTATTCTTCTGCACTTTGCGGATTCCCTGCTGGCGGCAGAACATATTCCTCGAAATTCCACTGTGCTTGATGTAGGAGCCGGAGCGGGGTTCCCAACATTCCCACTTGCTATTGTTAGACCCGATATTACTGTTACTGCGATTGACGCTACAGCAAAGAAAACCGGCTGGATAGCCTCAGAGACTGCGGTTCTCGGATTAGCCAATATTAAGACAATAAACGGTCGTATTGAAGAGCTTTCCGGTCCCGGTGGTGCCCTCAGAGGTGTTTTTGACGTAACTGTTGCAAGAGCTGTTGCATCGCTTGGGATTCTATCTGAAATATGCGCTCCTTCAGTCAAGTTAGGAGGTCTTTTCATAGCAATGAAAGGTGATTCTTCGTCTAATGAATGTGCATCCATGGATAAATCACTGCCGCTTCTTGGAATTAAACACTCTGATACGATCATTAAGCGAATTTCTGAAGCTCCTGAAAGCGAACTATTCACGCGAAACATCCTTGTGTTTGAAAAAATCGCCAAAACCGATATGAAATACCCCAGAATGTATTCACAAATTAAAAAAGCCCCCCTGTTTTGATCTGAGACTGAGATTTTTAAAAATACGCGTGAACTTAGGTTTTAACGGCTACAATCAACTGAATAACTTAAGCGTTTTCTGCTAAGCAGCCCCTTGTTATGACATGGGGCTGTTATTTTCTGCGTTTTCCGTGAGTTTTTTTTGAATTCTAAAAATTAACTATGAATCCCACAGGGCTTATTTCCAATAAATAAAGCCTCTTATCATGACTTCTTTTTCAGGATGTTAATTGGTTCAGACTGGTTATCATCCTAATTTTAGTTTTCTGAGCTAATCTGCAAACATCAAAGTCGCTTAAGGTAAGTGCGTTCTTTAAAAGGTATCATGATTAGGCTGTTGTATTTTGAATAATCTCAACGTTTCACGTGAAACGGTTTTTCTTTAAGCTGTCATTAGTAAACTTAGTATCTACGTAGTGATACTTCATAATGTCTTTTCTTGGGTTCTGTAATATTGAATTGATAGCTGTTTGATTATTGAAAACTCTCATGAGTTGTTTTTCTGATTGAGAAATATTTAATAATCTAATCCGTACCATTATTCTGTTTTGTTTCATGATAATCGAGCGCTTGCAGCCGGAATTAATTGATTTCTCATGTGTTATTTGGGATCATTCTATATAATTAATAATGTTAAGTTGGTTTTTTTCGGAAAATGAATGTTCATAATAATTGTCTCCTTGTTAAGATTGATTCGTGCTCTTTAAAGTTAAGAATTTGTTAAAATGTGTGTTATCTTGGTTGTTTCACGTGAAACATAGTTTTGGCAAGTGTTTTGTTTGATATTTAATGATTTTTGAGATTATTCTATATAATCATTGAATTTATGTGCTTTTATACATACCTGATTGTTGTTCGATAATTTGAATCTCTTTGTTAAGCCTGCTGCGTTTGACTGATTGTAAGACTCAGGTAAATAGAGTGGTATATTGTTTGTTTCACGTGGAACAGTGTCATTTCAGAGGTTCTAATACTTAATTAATAGGTTAATTTATAGTAATAATCAGAATTCTTGTCGAATAATCTTGATACCTTAATAAATAAGGTAGCCCTTTATAAATAATCCCTTTGCTTAGTTAATGAAGAAATCCGGTAAATGATTTGTTTGAAAATGAGTATCAAAGGATTATCAAGGTTTTGGTTATAGATCCGAATACATTTCCGGGTTGAATCGAATAAAAGGAGATGTTGACTGTGATTGTGTTTCACGTGGGACTTTGAATAAAGGAAATAAATCATGGACAGTTGGGTGCTGCATTTATTAAAAGGTGGAATTTATATAGGATTTAGAAATAGAAGCGTGTTGTTTTATGAAACTAATTCTCAAGGTTGGTGTGGTACGTAAGATTAATCTAATTCGAAAAAATGTCTTCAGATGTTGTAAGAATCCAGAAATGGATTTGTTTTACCTTTTTTTATTCGAGAGCTATATTGGTTAAGTCAAACAATGGTTGAAATGCAATAATACTGCCTTTGTAAGCTTTGCGTGAAAACATTTTCAAGATTTTCAGCATTTTTTTAAGGAAATAAGAGTGTGTTGACTTGAATTTACACAGAATATATGATATAATATATATAAATATATTATATATATAATATTGGAGCATTAAATGGGTAAGATAATTGCGTTTGCAAACCAGAAAGGCGGCGTAGGAAAGACTACATCTGCAGTTAATGTTGCTGCTTCTCTGGGCTTGCTTGATAAAAAGGTGCTTATGGTGGACTTGGATGCGCAGGGAAGTACGACTTCCGGTGTCGGTATTACCAAAAAAGCACTGAAGACCACAATAAAGGATATATTTGATGCGGAGGAAGCCGGACTTTCTCAGGAAAAGCTTCTGGAAACTATCGCTAAGGTCACTGTACAGACTGATTACAAGAACCTTTCCGTTCTTCCTTCTACGATTTCCCTTTCGACAGCAGAATTTGATCTGTATTCTTATGAAAACCGTGCGTATTTCCTGAAAAACGCTCTTGATCTGATAAGAGATAAATACGACTATATCGTGATTGACTGCCCGCCTTCCCTGGGTATGCTGACTGTAGAGGCTATGGCTGCCTGTGACGGATTAGTTGTTCCTATGCAATGCGAATTTTACTCATTGGAGGGGTTATCTCAACTCATGATATCCGTTTCAAGAATCAGACAGAGATATAATCCTAATCTGAATGTAACGGGTATCCTCCTTACTATGTATAACGGTCGTTTTCTCCTGACAAATCAGGTTGTCAGAGAACTGAAGAAGCATTATGGAGATAAGCTGTTTAAAACGCCGATTTCAAGAAGCGTCAGAGCTTCCGAGGCTCCTTCATACGGTATGCCTGTCTGGTATCTTGACAGAAATTCAAAGATTGCCGGAGAGTATATGGATGTTGCAAGGGAGCTTGTGAAGAGAATATAATTTGAGGATATTGCGCAAAAGATTATAACATTGCGCAAAACCATATGTTCTGATGCTGTAAAAGCTCTTGAACTTGTGAAATTCACTGGACTTGCTTTCACCGGAGCTGCTTTGTTTGAAATGTTGACAATCTTCCGGCTGACCTTCAACGGAAAGCAGAAAAGAAGCCTTCAATTGGCTTTTTTAAATAACTGACGGTTAAAACGCAAGCTTTCGCAAAGACACAAAAGCCGCGGAGTCTGTTTTGCTGCCTGAATGAACTAAAAAATAAAAGATAACATAATGAAAGGATAAAGATATGCCTGCACCTAAGAGAGGACTTGGCAGAGATTTCAGCTCGCTTTTTGAGGATAATATGCTTGCCAAGGAAAAAAACACAGTTGAAACAATCAGAATTTCAGATATTGAACCCACAAGGGGGCAGCCCAGAAAGGTCTTCGATGAAGCTGCGCTTGCATCGCTGGCTGCTTCGATTTCTGCGGTTGGTCTTCTGCAGCCCATCGTCGTAACTGAAATCGTCGATTATCCCGGAACATACAGAATTCTGGCCGGAGAACGAAGATGGCGTGCATCAAGAATTGCGGGTCTTACGGAGCTGCCCTGTATAGTCTTTTCCGGAGACGAGCTTACGGCTGCTCAGGTTTCTCTGGTTGAGAATATTCAGAGACAGGACCTTTCGGCTGTTGAAGAGGCGATCGCCTTCAGAGAGCTTATGGAAAAGTTCGGACTTACGCAGGAGGAGGTTGCCGATAAAACCGGACGCAGCCGTCCTGCCGTAACCAATACGCTCAGACTTCTCGAGCTGCCGGAAAGCATCCTTGATCTTGTTTCCGACGGCAGCCTGAGCGCAGGCCATGCCAGAGCACTTATTCCGCTTAAGAACGAGGAAGCAATCAGAGCGCTTGCGGAGCGTATCCTTGCGGAGGATCTTTCCGTCAGAGCTACCGAAAAGGCTGTTAAGAGCATGCTGAATCCCAAGGCAGTCAGAGTTCCCGCGGTCGAAGATGAACAGACCAAGGTTTATATAGCCGATCTTGAGAGAAGAGCTCTTGAAAGATGCGGTCACAGAATCAAAATCTGCGATGGCGGCGAGGGAAAACGCAAGCTGACTATTGATTATTCCGGAACGGCGGACCTTGAGGAACTGCTTCTCAAGCTTTGCGGAGAAGATTTCCTTTTTTAAAAACAGAACGAATTCGAACAATAAGAAAAGATGAAACCGATTTTTCACAGACTGGACAATATTTTTGTCCTGATTATTGAGGCGCTGAAGGAATCCCTGCAGATAGATTACGGAGAATACGAAAATCTGAATCTGTCGGGATTGTCTCTCAGCAGAATAAGAGCTGCCGTAATTGCCGTGTTCATAGGAAGCATTATCGGTATTTATGCCTCATTGTTTAATAAAAAAATCTACGGCAGATTTGTCAGAGCGCTCGGAAACGAGTCCTGCTTTACGCCGGAATCCGCAAAGACACTTAAGGAGTTGGGATTCCTGAAGAGTCCCTCTATAAGATACGCTATCAGACGCGGAACCGTTTACAAGGATACAATCTGCTGTCCCGATGAAGAAGAGTACAGGAAGGAGCTTGAGCAGAGAAGAGGCGTGTTTTACGCAAAGGTCTCTGCCGGAGAGTATCCCGCAAAGAGCAAATTCAAGGTAATTCCGTTTAAATATGACTTTGAAACCGCAAAGTTTTATATTCCGGAGAATAAAATCTTTGAGGCTGAAGAAAAATTCAAGGGAAAAAGCGTTCCTCTGTTTTTGCTGATCATTTTAACGGTGATTATGATTGCTGCGCTGTACGTCACCATCGCATTTCTTCCCGACATCCTTATGCTTATAAACAACTTCGTCGGGATGTTTTCAACATCGATAAACTGAGGATAGAACATGGCAAAATACAGAAAGAGGCTGCCGTTCAGAGTTAGGCTGCTGATAGTGTTCCTTGTGGCGCTTCTGGCGGTTCTTGCCGTGATAGCCTTGCTATATGCGATAGGCTTCAGGTTTGTAACCTGTCACAGACTGGACGGAACCGATGTGAAATTTATCGGCAGCATCGATAAAAGCGGAAACCTGTCTGCCGGGCGGATCATGTTCCCCAACGGCACGGTTGCCGAGGTTAACAGCATCGACGGTACCATAAAATATGCCAGCGGAGCCGAATACAAGGGCGGGCTTTCAACGTGCTTTGAGCGCGAAGGAAACGGAATCATAACCTTCAGCAACGGTGATAGCTACGAGGGCGCATTTACCGCAGACGTGATAAACGGCTACGGAGTTTACCGCTATGCCAACGGCGATATTTACGAGGGCAACTTCAACATGGGTGTTAAGGAAGGCCACGGAAAGTTCTATTACGCCGACGGTGAAATATACGAGGGCGGCTTTATCGCAGATCTTCGCGACGGCGAAGGCAAGATGACAAGACCCGACGGAACCTCATTTGTCGGAACATACGCGTCCGGAATCAAAACCGGTAAAGGGGTTTACACATACTCGAACGGCGATGTTTACGAGGGCGATTTCAGCATGGATATGCGCCACGGAACCGGCAAGTATATTTGGGCAAACGGCGAAAATTACGAGGGAAGCTTTGTAAATAACAATATTACCGGATACGGGACCTATACCTGGGTTACCGGCCGGGCAAGTTATACCGGATATTTTGAGAACGGCTCAATAGTTTTGATCTCTCCGGATAACACTGAAAAAGGGGCTGAATGATTATGAGCGATAAACCGTCAATGATAAGTCGTGTGGAATATTACAGACTTGGAACAACTGTAAAGGCTTATGTCAAAACCGCGGAGCGTACAGATGCGGTGTTTTACGTGGGCGAAAAAGAGTATGCGGAGCAGAGCAATATCCGCGAACCCTATGACTTTACCATGCACTTTTTCACGGTCGGTGAAGAAGAGCTGAAAAAAGCAGGCGGGTTTAAGACGGTGTTTACCAAGAGGGGAAAAAGACCGACCGTGTTCTTCATCGACGGTGTAACAGCCGTTGAGGAGTTCACCGTTTTTGATCCCGATGCCGTCATCAGCCGCGAGACAGCGTTTTCAAGACCCGACAGAGGCCTGAAATTCGAAGGAAAGACGGATGAAGGCAGCATCGACGGAATCGACTGGGTCAGTGAGATGTACCGCACGCCTGCCGGAGCACCTGTAAGAGTTTTTGTTATGACTGCGGATACGGACAGGGTTTCAGCTATTTGCGGAACTCCGGAGGGAGTCCCGGAATTCAGACCCAAGGTTATCCAGAGGGTTATAGAAGAGTGCGCGGAGTACGAAAAAACCGGCGATACGGTTCTTGCCGCAACAAACGGAGACTTTTTCGATATGTTCGGTGACTGCAAGCCCTCCGGTCTTTGCGTTAGCGGCGGCATCGTGGTGGCCAACCCGGATTCGCCGAATCCGTTCTTCGCAATACTCAGATCCGGGGAGCCCTTCATCGGCTATCTCGGTGAGACGGAGCTCTCTGAAATCGCAGAGGCAATCGGCGGAGGACAGGTGATTGTGAGAAACGGTGAACCTGCCGAAATAGCGCCCCTGGAGCCTTTCGGAGAAATTGCTCATCCGAGAACCGCCTTCGGAATTACTGCGGACGGAAAAATCATTGCCGCCGTTGTCGACGGACGCCGTCCGGACTGGTCCAACGGAGCGGCTCTTATTGAGCTTGCCAAAATTATGATTGAGCACGGAGCCGTAACGGCTCTCAACACTGACGGCGGAGGCTCTTCTACCTTTATCGTAAGAGGTAAAGACGGTCTGCAAATGCTCAACCATCCGGCTGATCTCGTCAGACCCACGGAGGATCTTATCAGACCTCTGTTCAATTCTTTGATTATTATTAAGAAATAATTATTTGCCATAAGGCAAAGGAGTGATATGAAATGACAAAAATTGATATTTTTTCCGGCTTCCTCGGAGCGGGTAAAACCACTCTCATCAAGAAGATGATTGCGGAGGCATTTGCCGGTGAAAATCTCGTGCTGATCGAGAACGAGTTCGGAGAAATCGGCATCGACGGCGGATTCCTCCAGGATTCGGGAATCAAAATCAACGAAATGAATTCCGGCTGCATCTGCTGCAGCCTCGTGGGAGACTTCTCGGAAGCTCTGAAGAAGGTGCTTGATCAGTATCATCCCGACAGAATCATCATCGAGCCTTCCGGAGTAGGAAAACTGTCCGATGTTATCCGTGCGGTTAAGAATGCCGGCACTGAGGGAGCGGAGCTCAACAGCTTCACTACCGTCGTCGATGTAAACAAGTGCAAAATGTATATGAAGAACTTCGGTGAGTTCTTCAATGACCAGATTGAAAACGCCGGATGCATCATTCTCAGCCATACCGGAAACTGCAAGGATGCAAAGCTTGATGAGGCGGTTTCTCTCATCCGCGAGCACAATGCGGGGGCGGTCCTCGTTACCACCGATTGGGCGGTTCTTGACGGCAAGGCTATTCTTGAGGCCATGGAGAGAAAGGACACGCTTGAAGCCGAGCTCAAGCGCCTCGCCGAAGAAGACGAGCACGAGCATCATCATCACCATCACCATCATGACGATGACGATGAGCATGAATGCTGCTGCGGACATCATCATCACCACGATGACGATGATGAAGACGAGCACGAGCATCATCACCATCACCATCATGACGATGATGATGAAGACGAGCACGAACATCACCACCACCATCACCACCACGATGATGACGACGAGTGCGACGATCCCGACTGCTGCTGCCACGATCACCACGGACATCATCACCACCACCATGCCGACGAGGTATTTACCAGCTGGGGAACCGAGACCTCCAAGAAGTTCACCGCCGATGAAATCACGGCAGTGCTTGAAAAATTCGCTGCAGGCGAGGAATTCGGTATGATTCTCAGAGCCAAGGGAATCGTCGCAGGAGCTGACGGAAAGTGGATCCACTTCGATTACGTTCCCGGTGAGCCCGACGTAAGAACCGGCTCGGCAGGAGTAACCGGAAGACTCTGCGTCATCGGTGCCAAGCTTAAAGAGGACGAAATCGCTGACCTTTTCGGCGTCAAGTAAGCTTTCCGGAGACTGAAAATGAAGAAAAACCTTCCTATTTATTTAATTACAGGCTTTCTTGAGAGCGGAAAAACCGGCTTCACGCAGGAAATGCTTGAGGATAAGGAATTCAATACCGGCGAAAAGACTCTGCTCCTTGTTTGCGAGGAGGGAGAGAAGGAATATGAGCCCGAGCTTTTCTGGGGCAAAAACGTCAGAATCGAGACCATCGATGACGAGAACGACGTCACTCCTGCAGCTCTGCTGAAGCTTCTGAATGCGCATCCTTACGACAGAATGATTGTCGAGTGGAACGGAATGTGGCCTCTTCAGAAATTCTACGACGCAATGCCTGACGGCTCGTTTATCAACGACCAGGTGATGCTCGTCGATGCAACCACGTTTGAGGTTTATAACACCAATATGCGTCAGCAGACAGTCGGCATGCTCACCGATGCCGCGTTTGTCCTGTTTAACAGATGCACGGACGCTCACAATACGGAGCTTTTCCACAAAATAGTAAGGGTAAGCAACCGCTCCTGCCAGATCTGCTACGAATACACCGACGGCCGTCAGGTCCCCGATGAAATCAAGGATCCGCTGCCCTTTGATGTTGATGCCCCGGTAATTGTCATCGAGGACCGCGATTATGCCATCTGGTACCGAGATCTTACGGAAAACACCGAATCGTACGACGGAAAGACCGTTCGTTTCAAGGGAGTCTGCGCTACCGAAAAGAAGCTGCCCATAGGACAGTTCGTCATCGGCAGACACGTTATGAACTGCTGCGCTGCGGATATTACATATATGGGACTCGTTGCCGTAGGCAGTGTCATTGCGCCTCCCAAGGTAAAGGATTACGACTGGAACATCATAGAGGCTAAGATCGTTGTTGAAAAACACATGATCTATCGCGGAAAGGGTCCGGTTCTGCATATTAAACAGCTTACACCGACTGTAGCTCCCGAAGATCCGGTTGCAACGTTCTATTAAAAAATTACGGGATTCAGCTCTTTACCGTGTCTTAATAAAACAGCAGGACACAGATAACAAGAACCGATAAAGGATTTACCGAAAATCCTTATGAAAGTTCTGTTGTCTGTGTCCTGCTGTTGTTTTTACAGAATCGGTCCGGTTTTCGGACAGAAGTATATGAGGCGCTGCCTTTTGTGCGGCCGCTCGGAATGGTTTTTACTTTATGTCAAATACGCTTCTGAGGAGAATTTTTCCGGGAGTGCCGGAGATAATCCTCACGGCCTTTTCTCCTGCGTTCATATCAAAGAAATTGTCGGAAAGAATGAAATCGGAATCGGGTGAATAGATTTCGACATCTTTGGCGTAGGCGGAGGCTCTGACGGTAATTGTGTCTCCGATAATCTCATAAGTAAGCTCGGGATCTTTAAAACCAAAGTATTTCGGAGCAGTAAAGAGGGAGGTGCCCTCTGATACGACTGTTCCGTTCACTTCGAGCAGAAAGCTGAAATATGTGTTGTCAGTATCTGTTTTATTGAAATCCAGCTCGTCAAGCTTTTGAACGGATAAGGACGGTACGGTTACATTGCAGGAGCCTTCCCTGATAACGGAGCCGTCGTTTCTTCTCAGCGCCCACCTTACGGTTCCCGATACTTCCTTCAGCGTATCGTTGTTGACATAAAGCTCGGCAGCGGTTCTGTAATCTACAGTGCGTTCAAAGGTGAGATACGATCTTGTGTCCCTTTCACCCGTTTCTCTGCAGGAAATCATAATGGGAGCATAGAACCGCGCGGCATAATACTGAAGAGCCTTGTATCTGCCGTAATAGTCTATGCTTGACCATGAAGCGACAGGCCATATGTCGTTCAGCTGCCAGTACAGAGTCCCCATGCACCGGCCGCGGTTGCGCCTGAGGTGCTCAACTCCGTATTTCATAGCCGTTGCCTGAAGCAGCTGGGATGCATAAAGAAGCGTTCCGAATTCGGACGGGTATCTGAATGTGTCTGATAAATAATTCACTATTTTCCCGTTGGCAGAGTTGTTCCGCTGATGCATCTCCATGATTCTTGAAAAGATGTTTCTGTCCTCGGGAAGCGTGAAGGAGTCGACTGTTTTTTCGCAGGGGAAGGATTGGAAGCCGAACTCGCTGAGATATCTGAAATAGTGCTTCCTGTATTCGGTAAACGGTTTGTTTCCGTGCCAGACAGTCCAATAGTGGCAGTCTCCGAAATTTTCGTTTCCGGGATCGACAAAATGTCCTATTGAAGATGGCGATGACGGCACATACGGAATCTCGGGGCAAAGCTCCGAGAGCGCCGACGGAATGGCGTCCTCGAACAGCCGGAGGTAATCCGCCTGTTCTTTTTCGGACATGGACTTCCACATTTCCTCAATTTCGTTGTTCCCGCTGATGAGCGCAATCGACGGGTGATGACGCAGTCGCTTCATGTTGTCTTCGACCTCGTGGAGAACATTGCCGAGAAAATCACCGTCGACCCACAGCCTTGTGCAGGCAAACATCAGGTCAAAGAATACCACGATGCCGTATTCATCGCAGGCATCAAAGAAGAAATCGTCAGGATAATATCCGCCGCCCCAGATGCGGATTGCGTTGAAATGTGCATCGCGGCACTGTCCCAGAAGCTTACGGGTGCGCTCTTCGGTTACGCGGGAGAGAATGTTGTCCTCAGGGATATAGTCGGCTCCCATGGCAAAGAAACGAACGCCGTTTACTTCGTGGCAGAAGCTTTCCCCGTATTTGTCTTTTTCGCGGATAAGCCTCATGTCGCGCAGACCTATGCGGCGTGTCTGCTTATCGGCAACCCTGCCGTTCTCCTTCAGAATCGCAGTAACGGTGTATAAGGGCTGTTCCCCCAGTCCGTTCGGCCACCAGAGCTGCGGTTCTTCTATTTCGTTTTCTGCGCCTTCCGTGAGTGTTCGGACATTTCCGTCCGGGGAGGTAACCGTGATTTCGGCCATCGCGGGAGCATCTGCGGATACAATAGGCGTCAGGAAAACGCGGCCGTCCGCATGGCGTTGTGTGATTCGTAAATCGGTAATTCTTGCGGAATCCTTTTCTATGAGCGATATATCACGCCAGATGCCGGCATCGGGAAGACGCGGTCCCCAATCCCAGCCCATCATGCAGTATGCTTTTCGGATATTCGCAAACCCCTTTAAGCAGTGCCATGCACCGTTTACCGGCTTGGATTTATATTCCTGCTTTATGTAAGCATCAGCGGAGTGAAAGACAACGGAGACGGTGTTTTCTCCGTCGATGATGACCCCGGTAACATCGAATTCGTATGTCCTGTGCATATTATTCGTGCCTGCTATGCGTACGCCGTTCATATATATTTCCGCGATGGTGTCAAGACCTTCACACCTAAGTATTACGCGTGAGCCGCAGGGGGAATAATTGAAAGTCTTTTGAAAAGTGTAGTCATGGTCGCAGAGCTCAAGGGCTTTAAGCTCATTGTCACGGAAGAACGGATCATCCATAAGACCGTTTTCAAGAAGAAATGAGTATACTGATCCGGGGACGGTTCCGGTACAGGAAAAACCGTTTCCTGTCATGGTCCAGGTGCCCTGAAGGCTGTATTTTTTCATGTGTAATCCTTCCTTTATTCGTGTATTACGGCATCGAGTTCTGCTGTTTTGATTATTCTGAACGGATAGGTGTTGTCTGTTTTGGATTTGTTGGCAAGAAGATATTTTCTGCCTGAATTCTCAAGCATGGCAATTTTAATATCGCGCTCCGCCTTTTGGCAGATTTTCTTTCCAAAGCAAGCATTGTTTAATGCGGGATCCGTTTTGCACCCCGGGCCTTTCATTATAGCAGTCGGTGCTAATTAAGTTTTTTGCACTTTCGGCATATTTGCGCATATATGCTCAAACATGCGCAAATATGATTGATTTTCAAAAGGTTGCTGTTTTATTGACAAAATGTGCTTGAAGTGCTAAAATATTATATACTATAAAACCACACATGTCAATAGTCGTTAAGCGGTTTCCCGCAATTGCTCTTTTGATTTGCTGAGGAACGGAATGACTGCCGTGGTACGGATGAGTCACAAAACGCAACCATACAGCGGTGTGAAAACGGAGGAAAATATGAACGTATATGATTTAATAAACAAGGATATAAAATGCTCCTGCGGAAGAGTGCACAGATGCAATATTTCCGGCCTGAAAATCGGGGCGGATGCTCTTGCGGAGCTCCCGGAGCTGGTTGCCGGGTATGCGCATGTCCTGGTTGCTGCCGATTGGAATACGGCCCCGCTTGCCTCGGACAGAGTTTGCGCTCTGCTCGGAGAAAAGCTTGAACGTCTTTGCCTGTTCGGTCAAAAGACATCGCCTGCTGCGGACGGTGACAAAGCGGCGGAGCGCCTGGTGCCTGACGAGGAAAGAGTAGAGGAGCTTCGCGGTTATCTTACGGAAAAAACCGATCTTGTCCTCGGCATCGGCTCCGGGGTGATAAATGACCTTTGCAAATATGTCGCGTTTTACGCAGGGATACGCTCGGGAATCGTAGCGACGGCGGCATCGATGGATGGCTATGCATCCTCGGGCGCGGCCATGATCATTAAGGGAATGAAGGTTACGGTGACCGTTAATGCGCCGGACATCATCGTGGGCGATACCGGCCTTCTGGCCACGGCTCCGGATGAGATGTCAAGAGCCGGATATGCGGATATTATCGGAAAATACAGTTCACTGAATGACTGGAAGCTTTCGGCACTCGTGAACGGTGAATATATTTGTCCTGAAATTGTGAATATCGTAAAGGAAAGCACGGATGAAATACGTGCTCTGGCACCGGAAATAGCCGCGCGGACACCCGAAGCACTCGGCAAGCTTATGGAGATATTGGTGCTCGTCGGCTGCTGTCTGACACTTACCGGAACAACGAGACCGGGCTCCGGCAGCGAACATCATCTTTCGCATTTTTTTGAGATAACGGGGCTGATTCACGGCGAACCGTATTTTATTCACGGAATAGATGTGGGCTATTCTACCGTTGAGACGGCGAGAATGCGTGAAACAATCAGAAAGATCGGGAAGCCTGTTTTTTCAAGGCTCAGCGATGATCTCCGCATCGAAAACTGCAGAAGAATATTCGGCAGCTATGCCGATGAAGTCATGTCTCTTCAGACCGCGGCAGGCAGATATGCGAACACGGTGCCCGAAAAACTGTATTCTGAAAAATGGCCCGATGTTGTGAAAATCCTTTCCGAGTGCCCGACCGCCGATGAAATCACCGAAATGCTTACGGCCGTAGGATTTGACATGTCGGAATTTCAAAAAATGTACAGAAAAGACAAGATAAAAGACTCGACGTATTTTGCAAAGGATCTGAAGGACAGATATTCTGTTCTTTGGCTGTATTATGATTTGTTTTCCGAAAAAACAATAGTGAAACGTTCTTCAAGGTCATTTTGAAAGATAGAATTCAAATACATCTTAAAACCGAATTTGGGTTTAACAACGATAGTTAGTTCGCAAAAGTGGAAATTTATTGCTTTTTTGCGCTTGAAAATTGGTATATTTCTTCTTTTGTGTATTTTTGTCAAAAAAGTGTTGACATTTATTGTCTGTTGTGTTATACTTACCGCAAGTGAACGGTGTTGGATTTGTATTCGATTATTTGTATAATTGTTAATAATTGTATCGATTATTAATCCCAAATCCGTTAATAGCAAACATATATTGAATGATAACGGCTGAAGCGGGTGAGAATTAAAAAGGCAGCTAACAGTTGGAAAAATCTTTTTCCGCATTATTCTGTATGCTTGTTAGCACAGTGTCGCAATCCTCATTGGACAAATAAAATTTCTCCCGTGCGGCAGCTGAACACTTGTAAAATAGGTCTAAGAAAGGATCAGGAGAAAAGAAAAATGAAAAAAGAAACATAAGAAGCGGAAAAAGAGCTTAATAGGAGCCCAAAATGGAAAAAAACAAAACCATGGTTTTAACTCTGCAAAAGCAGGCCATATTAATGGTCACACGCAGAGCAATGCCGATGATGACAGAGCACCCTCACTACATCTTAATTCCCCGTGCACTGTCGTAGACACAAAAAAGGAGTTAGAAATGAAAGAGAATAAGAAAGAGAGCATAGCTATCGCAAAGAATGCTAAGCAAATGCATTCGAACATGATTCGAACCCTGTCATTAATAATGACAATCATAATGATATGTCCGCTTATTTCTTCGGCTGTAAGTATTACAGACAAAGAAACGATAAAAGATTATCTCATAAGAGAAGAAATATCATATGAGTATAATACCCAAGCGGGAGACATGACACTTGAAGAACTGAAGAGCGCAAAGCTCAAATCGGCGGATATCCCGGCTGAGATATCTGAAGAGATTTGCACAGAGCGAGAGCATGTCAACAGACTTTATGAGCAGGAACCTGATGCCAACACAGTGATGTTCCAGAACAGAGACGGTTCGAAAACAGTATATTACTTTTCGAAACCGGTAAAAGAGCCGGAAGAAAACAATAACAATTCCGGCGGTACAGAAGCGACAGACGCTTCCGTTGCTGCTTTTTTTATTAAAGATAAAAAGGTAACGATAACAAGGGCCAATAATGTGCTTGCAAGGCTTTGCAAGACAAATGCAGACAGTAAGATTTACGATTACAACATAGGACATGCGGATATACAGTATTTAAAGACGAAAATAACCGGAAAGGGATTAGATATAACAAAAGAACTGAGAGAGGCTTCAAATAACATCATCATAACCGAGGGAGAAGAGCTTATGATAGATGTAAATGAAGAAGGAATCGGTTCGGAAATCCCGGCAGAGGCAGAAAACGAAAACGACGCAGCTTTTGCCGTAATTAGCATAACATATTCACCCATAGCGGGAATAATAACATTAAAAAACAAATCCACAGCGCAGTATTTAAGAAATAACAACGGAACCCCTGCTACAGGATCCTTTTCGGCAGCATACGGAAGATGGATACTTAATTACATAGGTTCCGGAAGATATTATATAAAATCGCTTACAACAACGGGAAACTATAAATATCTTACGGCAAACAGCGCTGTGACCTCAGTAAGTCTGACGAATACAAATACACAGAACAGTATATGGTATTTTGAGACGCTGGAAATCGGAGGACAGACTTTTTATTATATCAGGTCAAGGAATGCAAGCGGAAAGGCTCTGAACAGTTCGCTGGGCTTTACAACGGTAAGCAACGGAAGCATAAAAAATGAAGGTCTTTGGCAGATAATGAACCGACAGGAAACAGCGGTATCGATAGAATACCCGGAAACAGGACTGTTAAAGTCCGGGGAACCGCTTGAAAGCCTGTTGACGATAGCACCGTCAAATGCGGCAACAAATATAAGCTGGTTTAATGTAAATAATATAGTAAATACGGAAACAAACGAATACGGGGAGCCAACGATAACCGAGAGCGGAATATATGAACTATGGTTTGAGGACAGATATTCCGGATTAGGACTTACAGACACCGGAGAAGAGGAGCCTGTGAACATACTTGTACCCGAAGAGCCAGGTGCATTTAATCTCGGCAGAACGTTTATGATAAGACCATATTCTGATACAAGCAAATACCTGACTCTGACCAATACATCGACAAGTGCCAATACTACACAAATAAATAATATAAGTGTAGAAGGCTTAGCCGGAGGAGCAACAGGAAGTAATCCCGCATATACCGCCAAATGGACAAACAAATCACAGATATTCACGCTTGACACGGGAAGTAACGGGGCACTGAGAATTACTGCTACACTGTGCTCAGAACAGTATCGTGGTGTTCCAAGCTACTCCGGAACATACGATTCACAGGATTGCTCATCATATACAATGACACACCAAAGTGATGTAACCAACACTCTTTATGTTTCCGGAACAACACTAAGCGGAAGAAAGCTGATAAACGGCCCCCCTTCCGGAACCGAAAGTTCTTCAGGATGTGTAACAAACACAGATACGGGGTTGAACTGGTATCTGATAGATGCAGGTTCTACATTATTTAATGCCAGTAGCGCATCAGAGGCGACAGTTCACTTTTATCTGATAGTGAATGCTACAGGAAGTGGAAGCACACAATCAGTAAAAGCCTTGAAAAATACTTCAACAGGATCTGGGGCTAGTGTATCCGTTCTCGGAGATTCAACCTCAAGAGTGATAGCAAATCTTTGGTATGTAAATGAAATAGGCATAAACATACCGTTGATTAAGCAGATGAGAACAACCTACTGCGGATACACAACATTGCTTCAGATAATGTACGGAGCAGGTACAGCTCAGAACCTGACTTCTTCTACTTCTCTTTGGGATCAGACGATGGTTGTTGGAGACAGCAGCCATGCTTGCGGTATTGGTCCGGGAGCCAAAATGGATCAGGGGAAAATATGCGAGCGCCTAAATGGAGCAACACACTTTATGGATGGATCTTTTGATAAAATAAACTGCTGCTATAAGTGTAATCTTGATTATAACCAATCAATCAGTACTGATATGCGAACAAATACACTTGAAAAGTTTATTGCGATAACGCGGAGCTCATTGGCAATTGGGTGGGGGTGTTTCTTTTTAACAGAGGCTGTTGGAGGTCCATACTGCTATGGGGACGGAGGCTGTCATTATTCATTGATTTCCGGATATGACTCTATTAGCAACTCCTTTATTACTGTTAATTGCCATTATTTAAACAACAATTATGGGATTTATTGTGTTTCAGCAAATGAATTATATAGCAACATCAATGTTGTTTTTTGGGCAGAGGAAAGGTGAGAAAAATGAAAAAAAACAGGATTTTATCCTTTATAATAATAGCGGTATTAGTGGCATTGTCATTGACGTTTTTTGTTGGAGCAAATGAAAAGAGCATTTCAGAAGAAGAAGGAATAGAACTTATCAAGAATGCTTTGGATGCCCATTATAAAGTGCATCAAGATGGAGACAAGTGGTGGAATGATCTTGAAAGTGAGGAAAAACGAGAATCTGAAAAATACTATTTTACGGGAAAATTGCCGGAAAAATTAAACACCAAAGAAAAAATGTCAGCATTTTTTAAAACGATTTACACAGATGAAATAGCAGATGAAGCTTGGATGTACGCATGGAACGTTAACGGGCTTTCCCCTGAATTTGAGCAGTTACATCAGCAAGATTTCAAATATCCTTTAAGTATGGATTCTGATGGAAAAATAAGAATATACACAGAGAGACAAGATGGTACTTTGGATATTTGTGATAATATTTCAGGGAATATATGGGTAAAATACAAAGCTTTGTTTGATAGCGAAAGGTATGATTGTCCGCTGCTTTTCTCAATATCGGGTAACAGTAAGAATGGACAGGCGGTGGTTGCGTTAACATATCATGAAGCTGATATGAGTTCTTTATATTTGATTGAAGTAAAATTCACTAACACGAATAATGGCTGGCGAATTGATGACAGTCAGTTTTTCCGTGCATTGCATGGCAATCACAAAGATTCACTTGTTCAAGTTCCGTATGTGTATGAATTGTATTTTTGTTTACAAAACTATATGGATAACAGCAAGTATACTGTTGACACTAACAGTATGATTTATAGGACATTATCATCTGAACAGACGGTGATTGACTTTGATGTGATTCAAACTGAAACAGGAAATAGAACCGGATGTTCTTTATCGTTTGAAAATACCGGTGATAAGTACTGTTATTATAATGGCTGGAAGATTACCGGGGGCAGCTTTTTGGAATATGCTAAAAATCAGGGATATGACGCTCCTAATACCGGAGACAACTCTTTGGGAACATTACTATTATTAATTCTTATATGTTTTACTTCGTTCTCAGCAATGTTTGCATTAATAACACGAAATTACAAAAAAATATAACGATTATTACTACTAGGCGACCCAAATAAAAAAGTCGCTGACAAGATAAAGAAGAAGGGGCTGTTAAAAAAGTCCCTTCTTCTTTATCTTTTATTAGCTTCTATTATCGCTCATTTTTCTTTCTGTGCTTTTTATCCGGCCAATGACAATGAGCAATCTTCTCACTGTTTACGCCTTGGTTTCGCAGTAAATGCAGCGGTATTCCATCTTATTCTTGTCGGTTAGCTTAAAAATGTGGGGAAGCTCCTGCTCGGTGGTTGTTATGCAGCGGGGATTTTTGCACTTGATAACGTTTGTGAGCTTCTCGGGAACATCGAGGGTAAGCTTCTGGGAAAGGACACCTTCGCGGATTATATTGACGGTGGCGTCCGGATCCACATAGCCGATGAGGTCAAGGTTTACATCGGTCATTGAGTCAATCTTGATGATGTCCTTTTTTCCGAGCTTGCGGCTGGTAACGTTTCTTATAATGGCGACGGAAAGGTCGGTATCGTCAAGTCCGAGGAGCGATATAATCTTCATGCCTCTTCCGGCAGTGATGTGGTCGATAACGACTCCGTTCTGGATTGAATCTATGTTCATTTTAAAACCTCTCTGATTTTTCCTGTTCTGTTTTCGGAACTGTTCCGCGGAATGTTATTTAATGCTTCCGGCTTCTCTGAGAAGCTTCATAATCAGTGCGGCGCGCATGTATTTGCCGTTGGCCACCTGTTTGAAATAGCAGGCTCTGGAGTCGTTATCGATGGCTACGCTGATTTCGTTAACACGGGGCAGCGGATGCATGATGCACATGTCGGGCTTGGCCGTTCTGAGCTTGTCGGGAGTGAGGATATAAGAATCGCGGAGTCTGATATAGTCTTCCTCGTTGAAGAAGCGCTCCTTTTGAATTCTGGTCATGTAAAGAATGTCCAGACGGTCGATGACGTCTTCCAGAATTTCCGTCTGTTCGTAGGGAATGCCGAATTTCTTTAAGGTTTCGTTCTTGACATAGCTCGGAACCTTGAGCTCGGTGGGGGATATGAGGATGAACTTCATGTCCGCGTAACGGGAGAGGGCATTGATAAGCGAGTGAACGGTTCTTCCGAATTTCAGGTCGCCGCAGAGACCGATGGTGAGTCCCGAGAGTCTGCCCTTTTCGCGGTAGATTGTGAGAAGGTCTGCGAGCGTCTGGGTCGGATGAGCGTGTCCGCCGTCACCGGCATTGATTACGGGAATCGATGCCGCATTTGCGGCTACGAGCGCCGCACCCTCCTTGGGATGACGCATGGCGATGATATCCGCATAGTTGGAAACAACCTTTACGGTATCCGAAACGCTTTCGCCCTTGGATGCGGACGATGTTGAGGCTCCCGCAACCGAGAGAACGTTTCCTCCGAGCTCGTACATGGCGGCCTCAAAGGAGAGGCGGGTTCTTGTCGAAGGCTCGAAGAAGAGGGTGGCTATCTTCTTTCTCTCACAGACATGAGCATATTTATCGGGATTATCTATCATATCGAGAGCTGTTTTTATGAGCTCATCGATTTCATCAACCGAGAGGTCGAGAATGTCTACAACGCTTCTCATTATAATATTTCCTTTCAGAATTGTTTTTTGATACGGAAAAACCGGCAAACGATAATCTTCCGTTCCGCGGGAATTCAGAGCATATTAATTATGCTTTTTGGGAAAAAACAACTTACTTTATCCAGGATTCGTCCGAAGGATTGTTTCTGAAGGCGATAAGTCTCGCAATGTCCTCCTTGGCAATGTAGCCCTCCTCGGCTGCAACCTCTGCGATGTGGTCAAAGTCCGTGAGGGATACGTTCTTTACATCTGCCTCTGCAAGTCTCACAAGGCCCTTTTTCATTCCGTAGGTGAAAATGGAAACGATGCCGAGTACTTCGGCTCCGGCTTCGCGGAGGACATTGACGACCTCTATTACGCTTCCGCCGGTTGAAATGAGGTCCTCAACGACGACGACCTTCTGGCCGGCCTCGAGCTTACCCTCAATCTGGTTCTGTCTGCCGTGGTCCTTTGCGCCGGAGCGAACGTAGCCCATGGGCATGCCGAGAATATGGGCGGTGATGGCTGCGTGAGCAATGCCTGCAGTGGATGTTCCCATAAGGACTTCCGCATCGGGATAATTGGCTTTAATGAGCTCCGCAAGACCGTTTTCAACGTCTGTGCGTACTTTGGGAGCCGTCAGGGTGAGACGGTTGTCGCAGTAAACGGGGCTTTTTATGCCGCTGGCCCATGTAAAGGGCTGCTCGGGTCTGAAAAATACAGCTTTTATGCTGAGAAGATCCTTTGCGATGAGTGTCTTGAGATCCATGATTATATTTCCTTTTAGTGTTATTTCCGGCTTTTTATAGCTGAAAAGGCCGGACCGTCAGCTTTCGCGGTGCTTCGGATACCCGCGGAACCATGTCCGCTTTTATCGCACCGTTCGCGTTTGAGGTTTATCAGTCAACAAATTCTGCCACGCAGCGTCTGTACGCGGCAACGGGATCGGCTGCCGCGGTAATGGGTCTGCCGACTACGATATAGTCGGAGCCGATTTTTTTCGCTTCGGCGGGAGTCATTACTCTCTTCTGGTCGCCCTTGTCACCGTCGGCGAATCTTACGCCGGGGGTTACCGTAAGGAATTTGCTTCCGCAGGTTTCGTGAACCTTGCCTGCCTCAAGAGGAGAGCAGACGACACCGTCGAGGCCGGCATCGGCAGCTGTTTTGGCGTAGTGCATTACAACTTTATCGATGGGCTCCTTTATGAGAAGATCGTTCTCCATCGCGGTCTGATCGGTGGAGGTGAGCTGAGTCACGGCGATGAGGAGCGGGCGGGTTCCGTTGGGACGGGTGAGCCCCTCGATGGCGGCCTTCATCATGGCGGAGGTTCCGGCAGCGTGAAGATTGGTGATGTCAACATCGAGTCCGGAAAGGGCGGCCATGGCTTTTTTTACTGTGTTGGGAATATCGTGAAGCTTGAGATCAAGGAAGATTTTGTGACCTCTCTTCTTTATCTCGCGAACGATGGAAGGACCGGCGGAGTAGAAGAGCTCCATACCGATCTTAACAAAGGGCTTT
>JAKSPQ010000189.1 GCA_024404665.1 Clostridia bacterium | reverse complement strand
CTCCTTTTTGTAAAATCCTTGTCACTGTCGAACACAGTGTTTTCTCCCTGCCGCCTGTGTTTCTCAAGTGCGGCTGTTCCGATGATTCTGCGGGAGCTTGCGTTCATGATAAGCTTTCAAGTAAAAATGCTCGGAAGCCAAAGGCCTGAAGCCTGTCGTTCCGAGCTCGCTCGGCATCTTTAATGACAGGCGGCAAGCAAAGCCGGGCTTTACGGTCCCTGTCCTACGATGACCGATATTGTTTTGACACGGTAATTATATCACAAATGCGGAAAAAAAGCAATAGGCGAAAAGTAAAAGGTCGGTGTTAAAAAACAATTGAATAAAATCCCAAGTTATGGTAAAATATATATAGTCAATCACACAAAGGAACGGTTAAAATGAAAAAACGCGATACGGGCCGCGAAAAAGATAAGGATATTGCCCTTAAGAATGCAAAAGCATGTCTTTTCAGGCTTACGGCGGGAATTAAGGCGCCGTTGTATCCGAAAGGCGGCGAACAGTGAAGTATATTGTTTTTTCCGATTCTCACGGAAGATGCGAAGCGATGGAGGAAATACTCGGGAAGGAAAAATTCGACGGCATCATCCATCTCGGAGACGGATTTGAGGATGCCGGAAGAATAGAAACCGAATATCCCTATAAGGCCTTTATCAGGGTCCTCGGAAACTGCGACGGCTTCTTTGCGGGCCTCGTAGGCGAAACCGAGAGAATCGCGGATATAGAAGGCGTAAGGGTTATGATGTGCCACGGCCACAGATACGGAGTTAAGTCCGGAACTGACGGTCTTCTGTATGCGGCAAAAGAGAAGGGCGCAAAAGCGGTCCTCTTCGGCCATACTCACAGGAGCATATGCGAAACGAAAAAAGGCATACTCCTCTTAAACCCCGGCTCCGTAGGAGAAAGAGGAGAATACGCCGTCGCGGAATTTACAGGCGGCAGGGTCTCGGCTGAGCTCAGAAGACTCTGAGTATATGCAGCCCGGAGTGCTTGCATTGCGTGTGTTCCTGCCGAAAAAGGGAAAATAAAGTCAAAAAACGGCGGTGCCGGGAATAAGGCTATTGACATAAACGGCCGTTTGTGATAAAATAATATGAATAAACATGAGTCTGTGTTATTTGAAAGGTGAGTAATATAAATGGCAAACGAAGCAAGCAAGAAGAATGTGGAAGGCAAGTACCTTATGTACAACGGCAAGCCTCTCGTCAGGGAAGGCGATACAATCTGCTACGGCGACCGTAAGGAAAAGTATTTTTTGATTCTCGACATAATCAATTACAAGACTGCGGACGGCGTTGAGGTGCCCGATAATGTAATGGTTCAGGTGGTTGAATCCGCCAACCCCGGAAACGTTCTCAAATCAACAACAAAGCAGGGCCTTTCTTCCGCTCTTAACCTCGGAATGGTCTGGCTCGAAATGGAAAATCGCAAATAAGGACAATTCTTTCATAAAATGAAAAACAAGATTAAAATCGGAACGGGACTTACGGCTCTTTGCCTGGCTCTTCTGATGACGGTTTCGCTGCTGTCGGGCTGTTCGGTATTCGAATATGTTTTCGGCGGAGAAACCACGTCGGCGGAAGGCACCGTTACGCCCGGACCGTCCGACTCCGGAACGGGCACTCCCTCATCCTCATCCGCTGAGACGGGCGGGGACATCACTTCCGTTCCTGCCGATACCACTGACAGAATAACGGAAACATTCGTGTCAGAGACTTCATCGGGACCTGTTGTAACCTATCCCGATCCGCTCACCGGCCTTCCCGTAACCAAGGATTACTCAAAGGTCAGACCGGTTGCCATCGCCATAGATAACCTGTCCTCGGCAGCTCCTCAGAGCGGTATTTCAAGGGCCGACATCCTCATAGAATGCATGGTCGAGAGCGGCATTTCCCGTCTCATAATGATTACGAACAAGTATGAGGGCAACGAGGTTTACGGCCCCGTCAGATCCGTAAGAGACTATATGGTTTCCCTTTCTCAGGCCTTCGGAACCCTTTTCGTAGGTGCCGGATACAGCCCGACGGGCTATTCCTCGATTACCGAAAACAAAATCGAATACATAGACGGCGTTCACGACAGATACGCCATGTCCGGCTTTTTCAGAGATCCCGTAAGATACGAGAATTCCGGATATGAGCATTCGCTTATGATTACCGGTCAGGGCATTAAGGCTCTTGCTGCCCACAACGGCTTTTCGCTTGCCGATAACGTTGCGGAAAAGTTCTCTTTCTCGAACAATGTCGTTCTTGCCGGCGGCGATGCCACCCATGCCGTTCTCACCTATTCCTCATATCAGCAGGTTCAGCTGATTTACAGCAAGAAGGAGAACGCATATTACAGGTATCAGTACGGAACAAAGGCTCACATCGATGCCGAAAGCGGCTACCAGCTAAGCTTTACCAACGTATTCATCCTCTTTGCCGATCAGGAAAAAATCGAGGGTGATACGGAGGGCAGACTCAGCGTCGGCGTTGTCGGCTCGGGAACCGGATATTATCTCACAGGCGGAAAGTATATTCCGATCACCTGGAAGAGAGACACGTTTACATCGTCGTTTGTGTTTTCATCCGACAGCGGAAGCTTTAAGGTTGCTGCGGGAAAAACGTTTATTACCGTTGTGGATTCAAAGCTTAAGGATACATCGGCTATAAATCTCAATTACAAGCTGAGTTGACGGCTGAAAATGCCGCATATAACGGAGAGGCGGTTGTCTCTCCGATATAGGGGTGTAGCCAAGCGGTAAGGCAAAGGACTTTGACTCCTTCACTCGTCGGTCCGAATCCGGCCACCCCTGCCAAACAAAACTCCGCGTTCGTAAGAATGCGGAGTTTTGTTTGTATTATTCATT
>JAKSPQ010000188.1 GCA_024404665.1 Clostridia bacterium | reverse complement strand
GAACCGCGAGCTCTTCGCCGCAGAGACCGACCTCTTCTCCGGCTTCGCGGAGAATCTTAAGCGCTTCGTCGACATCCTGCTTAGCGACGGTGACGCACATGCCGACACCCATGTTGAAGGTGTTGAACATATCTCTCTCGCTGATTCCGCCTGTCTTCTGAAGCAGGCTGAAAATCGGAAGGACTCTGATGTTTTTCTTTTCGATAACTACGCCGAGACCGTCCGGAACGGAGCGCGGAATGTTCTCGTAGAAGCCGCCGCCCGTAATATGGGACACGCCCTTGACCTTAACGGCATCGAAAAGCTTAAGCATGGGCTTTACGTAAATCTTTGTGGGAGTCAGAAGCGTTTCGCCGAGGGACTTTCCTCCGAGCTCCGCTACGGGAGACGTGAGGTCGGTATTTTCGACATCGAAAACCTTTCTGACAAGGGAGAAGCCGTTGGAATGAACTCCGGAGGAAGGCAGAGCGATCATAACGTCTCCGGCCTTCATGCTGTTCTTGTCAATTATCTTCGAACGGTCGACGATACCCACGGAAAAACCTGCGAGGTCGTACTCGTCGACGGGATAGAAGCCGGGCATTTCAGCGGTCTCTCCGCCGATGAGCTCGGAGCCCGACTGAACGCAGCCCTCGCAGACGCCCTCGACGATGGCCGCAATCTTTTCGGGATAATTCTTGCCGCAGGCAATATAATCAAGGAAAAACAGGGGCTTCGCACCGCAGCAGATGACATCGTTGACACACATGGCGACGCAGTCGATGCCGACCGTGTTGTGCTTGTCGAGCAGGAATGCGAGCTTGAGCTTGGTTCCGACGCCGTCGGTTCCCGAGACGAGGACGGGATTCCTGTATCCCGTAAGGTCGAGTCCGAACAGACCGCCGAAGCCTCCTATATCGGAATCACGGCCGTTTATCATAGTTCTGGCAATATGCTTCTTCATAAGCTCTACGGCCTTGTATCCGGCGGTGATATCAACACCGGCGGCAGCGTAGCTTTCGGATTTTGAGTTTGTAATCATTGTTGTTACAGCCTTTCTTGAAAATGATTATAGAGGTGGCGGAGCGGCTTATTCCTTGCCGGTCCAGCAGTATGTGCAGAGCTTGCAGGGCTCGATTCCTATGGCTTTGACGACGCCCTCGAGCGACTGGAATTCGAGTGAGTCGAAGTGGAATTTCTCGCAGATTACCTGACGGAGCTTTTTTCCTCTTTCGGTGGAGGGATCGGCGTATTCGTCTATGTATTTTTCGCCTTCCTCGCCCTCAAGCTCGAGGATCGTGCGTCTTGCTATGAGCTCGCGGTCGGAGGTGGCTCTTGAGAAGTTCAGATACTTGCAGCCGTACATGATGGGGGGGCAGGCGGATCTCATGTGGACGGCCTCGGCGCCGTTTTGATTTAAGAAATCAACGGTTTCCTTAAGCTGGGTTCCTCTTACGATGGAATCGTCCACAAACATCAGCTTTTTGCCCTTGATGAGCTCGTGAACGGGGATCTGCTTCATTTTTGCGATTCTGTTTCTGTCTGACTGATGCACGGGCATGAAGCTTCTGGACCACGTGGGAGTGTATTTGATATAGGGACGGGCAAATGGGATGTGGCTTTCGTTGGCATAGCCGATAGCATGCGGTGTTCCGGAATCGGGCACGCCGCAGACGTAATCGATATCCGGAAGGCCTCCGTTCATCCTGTCGTTCTGAGCCATAATGGAACCGTTTCTGGTTCTCATCACTTCAACGTTTACGCCCTCGTAGGTTGTTGTCGGATAGCCGTAATATGACCAGAGGAAGGAACAGATGCGCATTTCCTTTCCGGCCTCAGCCAGCACGTTTACGCCGTCGGCGGTGATTTCGACGATCTCGCCGGGGCCGAGCTCGCGGTAATCGTCAAAGCCGAGCTTCTTGTATGAGAAGGATTCAAAGGCTACGCAGTAGCCGTCATCGCTCTTGCCGACGGCAACCGGAAGTCTTCCGAATCTGTCGCGTGCCGCTATGATTGTGCCGTCATCCTTGAGAATCATTATCGAGGATGAGCCCTTTATTGATGTCTGAGCGAATCTGATGCCGTCGGAAAAGCTCGACTTCTGGTTGATGAGAGCTGCGACAAGCTCGGTTCCGTTGACCTCGCCTCCGGTCATCGCTCCGAAATGTCCTCCGCTGAATGACAAAAACTGCTTTATGAGTTCTTCCGCGTTGTTTATCATTCCGATGCCGCAGATTGCGTAGGTACCGAGATTGGATTCTATGAGAAGAGGCTGAGGGTCGTAATCGCTGCTGCAGCCGATTGCGGAATTGCCCTTCATTTCCTCAGTGATATGTTCGAATTTTGTTCTGAAGGGAGAATTCTGTATATCGTGTATTTAACGCTGAAGTCCGATTTCGCTGTCATAAGCAGCCATTCCTCCGCGTCTCGTACCGAGATGAGAATGATAGTCCGTGCCGAAAAGCACGTCGGCAATACAGTCATGTTTTGCCGCAATTCCGAAAAAACCACCCATTGTTTCTTTTCCTTTCGGTATTAACTTTAAGATTAAAGCCTGTTGAATTCAGCTTCGACGGCGAGATTTGCATCAAGGCATTTCTGTCTGTCTGCTTCGCGCAGGGCAAGAAGCTTTGCGGTAAGGTCTTCATCGGACACCGCAAGTATCTGCGCCGCAATCAAAGCGGCATTGACAGCTCCGTCTATCGCAACTGTGGCTACAGGTATGCCTGAGGGCATCTGTACCGTGGACAGAAGGGCGTCAATGCCGTCTAAAGTATTGGATTTGCACGGAATGCCGATAACGGGAAGAACCGTGCGTGCAGCTATGGCTCCGGCAAGGTGAGCTGCCATTCCGGCAGCCGCTATAATTACTCCGAACCCGTTTTCAGCCGCGGAAGCAGCATACGATGCGGCCTCGTCGGGGGTACGGTGAGCGGAGGAA
>JAKSPQ010000187.1 GCA_024404665.1 Clostridia bacterium | reverse complement strand
GGGTGCAGGGCGTTGCCGTCTGCACGGTGCACAATATCGGTAAACTGTTATAAGAGGAAAAATGACCGATACAGAACACCGTCTGAGATCGCAGGGCGTCAGCGATCAGGATTTAGCCAAATTCAATGAGCTGTGGCCAAAGGTGCAGAAGCAGGCAAAGATCAAGCCGAAGTTCCGGCTTACCTCCTTCGACTGTCCCAACTGCGACGCAAAGAACATTTTGTTTGCCGGTGACGCCGTAAGAAAAAACGAAACCATTATGAAGGTCCTGGAAGAAAATGATTCCGTCGATTACGTTATCGTCTGCCCGAAATGTAAAAAGCATATCGGAGTGCGCAGAAATGTTGGAGTCGATATCAGCCATGCGCAATTCAGGACTGTGGGTTATCATCCGATTTCCTTTGAGCGGGTGTACAATCACCGTTTGCTGACGGAAGAGGAACAGACGATCAATTATCTGGCAAGTTTCCTTATCTTCCCGGGACAGTTCAGAACTGAGGAAACAATTCAGGAATATGAGCATCTGTACACAGTAAAGATACCCTACAAAAACGGTTACAAATACCACGGCAGTTACCGTGCGGATTAACATATTTTATCAAAGTAAATAGACTAAGTGAGCCGTCCACCCGGCTGTGAATTCGGGAATTAAGGGCAGGCATCAGTACATGCATATCACAAGAGTGATTATGTATGTTTGATGCCTGCCCTTTTTCTATTTTTGCGGCTCTGCCGCACAATCTTTGACAACTGAATGACCGTTCGAATGGGATATGACTCTGCCATGACCTCCTAAAAAGGAGCAAGCGGAGCGACGCCGGGGTGAGATTCCCGGGCAGGTATAAAAAAACGACATTCGGTAAGAGCGGCAGCGGCAAAGGAATAACGGGTGTGATCTTTTGCCGAATCTAAACACCTAATTTTAACTAAAAAAGGAGAACAAAATGCAAGAAGAATTAAGCCCGCCCATCGAGGCGGAAATCAACCAGGAACTCACTCAGCGGTACAGACCTCCGTACTACATGATCGACAACAGTCTGTGCAAGCTGCGGATGACAAAAGACAATGTAAGCAAAAAACGGATGTTACGGAAAAAGTGCGCATATATGAAGCGGTATAAAAGCAACGCGAAAAATATCATTTCTTCGGGTAGTGAAGCTAATGTGAATTCTGCAGAATACGGCGAAGACGTGTTCTGTAGCGAGCATAGGAAATGTGGTGCCACATTCCCCGCAGCCCGCCCAAACGGTCGGTGCTGTGAGGGTTCTGCCCTAATACCCGTGACGGAAAGTGAGGCGATCTGTGATGCGTGAAAGGACAAAAGTGATCCAGATCCGAATGACTGAAAAAGAAAAAGCGGACATTCTGCGTAAGGCGAAAAAGTGCAAAATGTCTGCTTCGGCTTATCTGCGGCAGCTTGCGAAGGGTCACAGCCCAAAAGAATATCCGTCACAGTTGCGCTCCCTTTGTTGGGAAATCGAACTGATGACGGAAGAATTCAAAGGCAAGGATGACGAGAAATTCCGGAATTATCTTCTGAGTTATCTGAAAGATATACGCAAATTTTTATATTGGAAGGACGGTGAACAGAATGGCGACAACGAAGATATGGACGATTAAGGACAGCCTCAAAAGGGTTGTGAATTACGCCGTGAATCCCGACAAAACAGAAATGGATGATGACCTTTACGCTGCTCTTCACTACGCCACGAGGACAGATAAGGTTACACGTCTTGATGAAAAATTCTGCTTTGTCACGGGTGTGGCCTGCGACACCGAAACCGCATATGAGGAAATGATGCAGGTCAAGGAAGAGTTCGGAAAGACGACCGGCAACGTTGCTTATCACGCTTATCAGAGCTTCAAGCCCGGCGAGGCCGATCCGGAAAAGTGTCACGAAATCGGCGTCGCCCTGGCACGGAAATTATGGGGCAGTCAGTATCAGGTCGTGGTCGCAACACGCCTTGATAAAAAGCACTGCCATAATCATTTTGTCATAAATTCCGTGTCTTATACGACCGGTAGGCGCTTCGATTGCAGCGAACGCACCTACTACCGATTTCGTGCAGCTTCCGATGATATATGCCGTGAGCGCGGTCTTTCGGTCATAGAACGCCCGAAAGGGCACACGCCGAGAAGCATCTACTTTGCGGAAAAACGAGGCGAGCCGACTCGGTATAACTTGATGCGGGATGCCATCGATAAGGCGGCGGCTATGAGCTATACCGAGACTGAGTTCTACAAAGCACTCCGCAAAATGGGATATGTTGTAGAGGTAAGCGAGCGCCGGTGATACCCGACGATACGCTCAATCAACTCCCAAAAGGCAACCCGGATGTACCATCTGGGAGAAGAATATACGCCCGAATTCATCAAGGAACGTATCCTGATGAATCATTGGGACGTGCGACAGGACTGGTACGATTTTATGTATCCGCAGCGAAACAGTCAAGGCAACGAACAGAAGAATGTCTGGATGAACCGTCTCGACCTCGCACTGAAAAAAAGTTCCGGCATAGAGGCAATCGTCGTTCTTTTCTGCTATATGATTGGGCTTCTTCCTGCGGAAATACCACGGCATGAGCGCAGGAAACCCTTATCTCCGGAGCTTCGTGAGGCTTGCCGCCGACTTGACCGATATACCGAGCAAATTGATCTGTTGGCGAAATACCATTTCAAAACAGTGGATGAAATTGACACTTTCAAGGCAGAAACGCAGTCTCAGATCGATGTACTTTCCCGGGAACGCCGAAAGCTTTATGACAAGGTAAGTCGTGCAGAAACACCCGAAGAAAAGACCGATATCCGCAGGGATTACGAGTTTTATACCCGTGATATCTCCCGATTGCGCCGTAATCTTCGCACGGCTGACCGAATCATACAGGATATCCCGCAAATGTGCGAATGTATCGAGGCGGAAAGAAATATGGAGGCGCTTCATGAGCATATCGAAACACCGAACAGAAACAGAAAGGACAGAGAAAGATGAAATATACAATGATTCCGGTCTCTTCTTTGAGGCCGTTTGATGAAAATCCGTTCCGGATGCGGGACGGCATTAAGCTTGAAATGCTCACAGAAAGCATAAAGGAA
>JAKSPQ010000186.1 GCA_024404665.1 Clostridia bacterium | reverse complement strand
GTCAGCGAATTCAGCGCGTTTTTCGATACCGTTTCCCTCGGCTATGACAGCGTTATAATCCTCGCAAACAGCATCGGCGCGTATTTCTCACTCTGCTCACTTTCGGGAAAACAGATAGATAAAGCGTTTTTCATTTCTCCCGTGGTGGACATGGAAAAGCTTATCGCCGACATGATGCAATGGGCAAACGTGAGCGAAGCGGAGCTTGCGGATAAAAAGACGGTCAAAACCGCCTTTGGTGAAACCCTGTCGTGGGATTATCTCCAATGGGTAAGGGCTCATCCCGTCAGCTGGAATATCCCCACCGAAATTCTGTACGGGGAGAAGGATAACATGCAGTCCTTTGAAACCGTGAGATGCTTTGCGCAGAGGCACCGCGCAAACCTTACGGTAATGGAAAACGGCGAGCACTGGTTCCATACCGAGGAGCAGATGCGGTTTTTGGATAATTGGATAGAATGCTCACTTGACATTCACCAAACAGGCTTTCAGATTGCAGACAAAGTGTAGATTTGTCATTGCGAACCAGTGACCGATGTCACTGGTGTGGCAATCCGTTTCCCTAAAAGTGCTATAATTTAAAGAAGAACGGATTCCCACAACCAGTGTGCGCACTGGTCTCGGAATGACAGAATTGTCGGTTTGTCCGCACAACAAAAAACTCACTTGACATTAGTCACGGGTGCATAAGGAAGTATTTTATGTAAGGAATTTGGAGTAGTCCGAAAAGGGCTACTCCTTTTCCTTTTGCTGGGTTATCCTGCATTTTGCTCGTGCATATCGGCGAGCGTCTGTAATTCCTGTTCCGTCGGTCTTTCGAACAAGCCCACGCCGGTAAAGTAAATATCTACCTTGACGTGGCAATGACCGTCGGACTTATCGTTGTTGTGAACCTCTATGCGTTGAATCATCATATTCACGATTTCCGGGGTGAGCTCCCGCATTTCGGAATATTTGCGGAATCCTTTCAGAAGCATTCGCACGTCAATGGCATTCTGCTCAGCTTCGGCAAGCTGCTTTTCTGCTTCGGCAATGGACTTTTTCAAAGTGTTCTGCTCAGATTCGTAGTCTGCCGTCATTGTCATAAAGCGCTCGTCGGAAATCACGCCGCTTACGTTCTTCTCGAAAAGACTGGAAATATTACGGTCAATTTCTTTGATACGCTTATTGCCGTTGAAAATGGTGCTTTTCAAAGCTTGAATATCACTTTCTCTGCCGACAGTGTTTCTCATCTTTATCAGATTCAGAAAGTCATTTTCATAGCAGCGGATAAAATCAGAAATATCACTGACCGCTTCCATTACGATTTTTTCGAGCACTACATCTCGGATGAAGTGAATTTTGCAGGTACCACGTCCGTCCTTATAGTTTGCACATCGGAAGAATTCCTGATCCTTGCGCAGACTCTTTGAAGCACAGAAATACAGCTTTGCTCCGCAGTCCGGGCAGTACACCAAACCACTGAACAGACTTTTCCGTCCTGTTGCGGTAGGTCTGCGTTTGTTGTTTCGTAACACTTGCACACGCTCCCATACATCTTCTGAGATAATCGGCTCTTGCATATTGGGGATGATTTGCTGTTCCTCTGCCGGATTGTAAACTGTCTTGTGTACCTTATAGCTAATGGTCGTGGTAATGAAATTGACGGCACATCCGGTATACTGACGGTTGGCAAGGATATTATCTATTGTAGAATCAGCCCATAGGAACGGCTTAACTGGAAGATCATTTGAGGTTTTCTTGTCTATGGAATGGTAATATTCCGTAGGCGTCATAATCTGTTCCTTTTCAAGCTGTCTTGCAATCTGTGCAGGACCACGCCCTGCAAGACAAAGATCATATATTTTGCGGACGATTTCTGCCGCCGGCTCGTCGATCAGCCAGTGATCTTCATCATCGGGATTTTTCTTGTAGCCATACGGTACAGCGGAAGAAACACGCTTGCCGTTCTCTGCTTTCATACGGTTTACCGCACGAATTTTCTTTGAGGTCTGTGCCGCATACCATTCGTTGAAGATATTGTGAAACGGCATCATTTCCGCACCGGTATTCTGATCGGTATCTACATTTTCCTGAATGGCAATGAAGCGAACACCCAGCGTCGGATACTTGATTTCAAGATACTGTCCGGCTTCCAAATAGTTTCTGCCGAAACGGGACAGATCTTTGACGATGACCGTCCCGATTTCGCCCCGCTCTATCATTTCTTCCATACGGATGAAATCCGGTCGTTCAAAGGTAGTACCCGAAACGCCGTCATCCACGAAAAACATCGTGTTCGTATAGCCGCTCCGCTTAGCGTAGTCAAGTAACATCTTTTTTTGATTCGTTATTGAATTCGATTCATCCTCAACTTGGCGTTTTCTTTTTCCTGCCTTTTCATCCGGCAGATCGTCCTGAGATAAACGGCAGTAAAGAGCCGTGATTTTATTGTTTTGCCCTGTTATATTATTTGCTGTTGTCATTATTCTTTTTTCTCCTTTCAGACAACCGGGCATAGCAAAGGCAAGTATAGTGTACTATGCCCGGACGATATTGTGAAATGTGCGGATCAGAAGTTTTTACGCTTCAACAGTTCCGCAAACTGTTCCAGTACGGTCTGCTTCCCGTCCGGGTTAAAATGGGTGGTGACTTCATAGATCGTTCCGCCGATTTTCATAGAAAACGTGTTATCGGCATTAACAAAAACATCCTCCGAGAGTGTCGGAGGATGAGGGATAATATTCAGTTTCTCGGTCATATTCGCTTCCTCCTTTATCTCGAATTTTCACGCTGCTTTTGCAGGTATCTGCGGTAATGCTCAGCCGCCTTGATTAAGAAATCTTCGGTCTGCTTGACGGTAAAACTGTCTGGGATAATGTCCCGCAGACGATCAACCGGGACTTTAATCGTTTCTCGCTGATTCGGTTTTTCCTGCGAGAGCATTTTTGAAATCTCATAACGGGACAGATTCCCTTCGTTATACAGGTTCTTCATATGGAAAGCCTGTGAATAAGACGGTGTGCAGTCGTAAAGCTCGCATTCTTCCAAAACGCCGTACTGCGCTTCATCGCTGAGAAATGACAGTTCGACACCGACAGAGAGAGCGATTTTGCCTTCATCCATCCAGTCGAGCAGTTCCGGGATCAGATAGGTCAGGCGGATATACC
>JAKSPQ010000185.1 GCA_024404665.1 Clostridia bacterium | reverse complement strand
TAATAAAAAGCAACAAAAAATAATAACAGCCGTGAAATCCGTCTGTTTTGCTCGGTGCGGAAGGAGCTGCCTGGGAAAAGGCAGCTCCCTCAGTCTCACAGGGGTTGTAACACTACAGCAAAAGAATAATAAGAGTTATATTTTTATTGACACTTTTCTTAAAATTTGATATAATAATGTGATTAAATGTGATTAGAGAACCGTCCCCGACTCATATGGCGGTTCGGAACGGACGGGCTGATGTATCGCGGATATAAGATAACGGCAAATTCCAATTTCACGGGTTTCTGCTCTGACGGAAGAAAAACTCCGGAAGAGATTTTTGAGCACTTTGCAAAGACCGGACTCGACGGCACCGACTTCGATACCGAGTATTTCGCCGGTAAGGCCGATTTTGAGAGCGAGGCTATCCGCATCGGCGAGCTCGCTGCAAAATACGGACTCGATGTTTCCTTCGGCCATCTGCCCTTTCACAAAAAGCTTGCGGCAAGGCCCGACGGAAAAGAAGATAACGAGGCATTTCGCCGACTTATGCTCGACGCAATAAAAGCGGCGTCACTCATGGGAATCAGACGCGGAGTCGTTCATCCTATTCAGATAAAAAGCAATCCCGGAGACTTGGACGCGAATTTCAGGCTCAACAGCGAATGGTTCGCCCCGCTGCTTGAGCAGGCTGCGAATTGCAATCTGGAGCTCCTGATAGAGAACATGCCCTCGTACGGTACGGAGGGCCCCTGCAGATACGGCTCAAAGGCCGATCATATTATCGCTCTTGCGGACGCATTCGGCTGCGGCAACTGCTGGGATACCGGACACGCAAACATCAACGGCGACGATCAGGCTGCCGAAATCATAAAGCTCGGCTCACGGCTTAAGGGGCTGCACCTGAATGACAATGTGACCAAGATAGACGCTCATCTCATTCCGTTCTTCGGAACGGCGGACTGGAAGGGCGTTATGAGGGGCCTTAAGGAAATCGGATACGGCTATACGTTCAATTTCGAATGCAGGACGAGACATATGCCAAAGGCCGCTACGGGATACGTTGCGAGACACCTTCTCGAAGTCGCGCACGCCTTAATCGACATGGACACGGACGTCTGACTGACGTCCCTTCAGAAAAACGAAAGGACTGTAAATAATGCTTCTGTACAACACGCTTACACACAGCAGAGACGAATTTGTACCCAATGAGCCCGGCAAGGTAAAAATGTATACCTGCGGGCCTACCGTATATCATTACGCTCATATCGGAAACCTCCGCACTTACATAATGGAGGACATCTTAGACAGATATCTCCGCTATTCGGGATATGAGGTGACGAGAGTCATGAATATCACCGATGTCGGACATCTCACGTCAGACGGTGATACCGGAGAAGACAAGATGGTCAAGGGCGCGAAGCGCGAGCACAAAACCGTCATGGAAATCGCCGGTTTCTTCACCGACGCATTCTTCGCGGACCTCGAAAAGCTCGGCATACGCCGTCCGGATTATACTCAGCCCGCAACAGGCTGCATCGACGATTTTATCAGAGTCATCTCGTCTCTTATCGAAAAGGGCTTTGCATATGAGGCCGGTGGCAACATCTACTTTGACACGTCAAAGCTGGATAAATATTATGTCTTTCACGATTTTGCCGAAGAGGACCTTGAGGTCGGAGTAAGAGAGGGCGTGGAGGCCGACGGCAACAAGCGCAACAAGGCCGACTTCGTTCTCTGGTTCACAAAGTCCAAGTTCGACGATCAGGAGCTCAAATGGGAAAGTCCCTGGGGCATCGGTTACCCCGGCTGGCACATCGAATGCTCCTGCATTGCGATGAAGTATCTCGGCGAGAAGCTTGATATACACTGCGGAGGCATAGACAACGCCTTCCCGCATCATACCAACGAAATCGCTCAGTCCGAGGCTTATATCGGTCACAAATGGTGCAACTACTGGATGCACGTAATGCATCTTAACACGTCGAGCGGAAAGATGAGCAAGTCAAGCGGAGAGTTCCTGACCGTATCGCTCCTTGAACAGAAGGGCTACGATCCTCTTGCATACCGTTTCTTCTGCCTCCAGTCCCACTACCGCAGGAATCTCGTGTTTACCTACGAGAATCTCGACAATGCTTCCGGAGCCTACAGAAAGCTCGTCGGAAAGGTTGCCGCTCTTATCAGGGAAACAAAGGCAAAGCCCGGAGAAGTTCCGGATGCAGAGGACTTTGCGGCTCTTAAAAAGCGCTTCACGGATGCTCTGGACAACGATCTCAACACGTCGCTTGCCGTTACCGCACTGTATGACGCACTGAAATCAAAGACATCCGCCGCGACAAGACTTGCCGCCGTAAAGGACTTCGACACCGTTCTCATGATAGGACTCGAGGCCGCAGCTGAGAAGCTGATCGCCGATGAGGACGCAAAGAAGGCCGCCGATGCCGCATCGGTTCCCGTATTCTCCGACGATCCCGCCGTACGCGCCATCGAAGAAAAAATATATGCGAGAGCAGCAGCCAAGAAGGCAAAGAATTATGCCGAGGCCGACCGCATCCGCGCGGAGCTCCTTGCCGAAGGCATCGTGCTCACCGACACGGCGCAGGGAACCACCTGGTCAAAACAGTGATGAAAAAGCTTTTTGAAAAATACAGGGAAATCATTGTATACATCATCGTCGGTGTTATGACTACGGTTGTCGCATACGGAGTCAGACTGGCGGTGCTGTATGCCGGAGCCGCCGCCTTTGAAATAGACATGAACGCGGCTGCCGGAAGCTCGCTCCCCGAACTCATAAAAACAATGACGTCGCCCGACGGAAACGCCGATATCAGGAATGCGGCGCTTCTGAGAGTTGTCGCCGTTACTCTTGGCTGGATTGCGGGAGTGGTATTTGCCTTCTTCCCGAACAAGAAGTGGGTCTTCAGGGATAACGAAACCGATAAGAAAGCTGTTTTCCGTCAGTTCCTCGGCTTTACGGGCTCCAGAGTGGGAACATATTTCGTGGAGCTTCTGATAGGCGTAGCCTTCCCGCTGCTCCTTGCCGCCTTGGGATATACGGGCTTTAAATTCATTCTCGAGTTCACTCCGGACCTTGTGACGAGCCTCTTCTCGATGGTTGTCGTTACGGTCCTGAACTATATACTTTCAAAGCTTCTCGTGTTTTCCGGGAAGAAAAAAACAAAACAAT
>JAKSPQ010000184.1 GCA_024404665.1 Clostridia bacterium | reverse complement strand
AGTTCAACGCTGCTGTTGAGTCCGGTGATAAGGCCGCTGCCGAGGTTGCTTACAAGGAAGCAGTCAAGAGAGTAGACCAGGCCGCCGCTCGCGGAATCATTCATAAGAATGCTGCCGCTCATAAGAAGAGCCAGTTCACTAAGGCCTTCAACGCAATGGCGTGATCCTCGCAAACACTGTCTGATGCAATAGACATAAAAAAGACCGCAAGTCGTGCTTGCGGCTTTTTTATATCCGGAATAAGATGTATCAAATAACAAAAAGCAGGACACGCGCAATAATTTCCGGTAACGGTTTCCGTCATATCGGTTATTGTTGCACGTGTCCTGCTTATTGTATCGGAAAATCAGCTGAACAGAAGAGCAAGGATTCCGAGACCTACGGTCATCTGGAACTCTGACTGCTCGGCGGCATTCATAGAGGAAACATCGGGAATAGCCGTCTTCTTAACATCTTCATATGTGATGACGGTAGTGGTTTCGCTCTTTTCGCCGGACATGCTTTCGCTCTCTTCAACGATGGTGATCTTTACGAGCTTGTGGGTATCGGGATCAACAACAGCATCGAAGTCCTGAAGGTCCTCGGGCTTGGCTTCGGTGCCTTCCTCGGAGTTGTCGACGGTGAGCTTTACAAGGTCATAGGTCTTGCCGTCGATGATTACGGTGCTGTCAAGCTTGCTTCCGACTATTGCTTCCTTGATGAGAGCGAAGTAATCAACTGTCATCTCGCCGGTGAGGGACTTGAAGTTCAGGTTTTCATCGGCCTTGGTGGTAGACCAGATTTCGGAGACAGTGCCCTTTTCGGCATCCTTGGAGAGTATGTGAGCGTAAAGTCTTTCGGTTTCGCCGTATACTTCGATGTACTGCTCGCCGGCTATTACGGCAAAGTAGTTGTCGTCGGAGACCATGCTTACGCTCTTTCCGGCTTCCTCGGAGACGAGAGTCTGAGCGGAGGATGCGGGGGCCATATCTTCGGACTTGTAATAGTTCTCATAGTAGGATTTTTTCTCTTCGAGAATCTGTTCCGCGGATTTTGTGGTTTCGGGAACGGTGGTTGCGGCTTCCGTGGTGGAAGTGCCGGGGTTATTGACAGTGATGGTGCAGCCGGTAAGAACGGAGACAAGCATCATGACCGCAATTGCGAGAGCGGTAATCTTTTTCATGGATAATTCTCCTATAATTTAAAATTTTTATAAGTATAGCATATTCCGGACGTTTTTTCAAGTTTTTTTTGAAATAGAACCGTTTTTTTTGAAAAGACCGCTCAGGGGCATATTATCAATTAATCCTTCTTTGCAAAAAAACAATTGATTTATTACTGAAATTATGATAAAATTATAATTAATTATTCAGCGGGGAAAGCGGTGCTTTCTCCGTGTTACCATCAAGAGAAAAAGGTTACGGAAACAATGGCTTCGAAAACAGTAAACGCAATCAGAATGAAGGGCAAGGGAACAGACGAGTTCGTCCGTATCTTCAAGCAGATGAATTCCCCCGATGAAAACGGGGCCGACAGCGGCTTCAGAGGCGGCATCGATGCCGACGGTAATTTCACCGTTGTCAGGAAGGGCTCCGACAAAGGGGAGAAAATGAACTATGATGCGAGGCTCGAGGGCCGGGTTTACATCGATGAGGGCGATACCGTCATCGAGTATTCGGTTCATCAGTCGGCAGTATTCATTGTGAGCTTCATCGTCATAGGCATTATCACCGCAGTACTTGACGTATTTGCTTTAATAAGATATTTTACCGCGGATAACATAATGCTCATTCTTCCCGCGTCGTTCTTTACTCTCTGTGTCATCATCATGTCCGTAATTACGGCTATTAAGCCGGATGTCAGGGCTCTTGAAAAGCAGCTGCTGAAAATCGCGGAAGCATACGCAGAGTAAAACCTATATTACCGTTTGAATAATCAGGTGGAATCATGATTAAATTCAGAGAAGAAGATATAAGATATCTCGCCGTCGAACTTCCGGACGAGATAAAGTATTTCAAATACTCCGGGGACTTTGCCGGAGAACGCGCCGCAATCGCAAAAATGATGAAGAAGGACCTCCCCTACGGAGTAAGAAAGAGGCTCGAGATAGAGGATGCCATCGCAGATGAAATGCAGGACAATTACAAGACGGATTTTGACGGTCTTCTTGCGAAAATCCGCAGAAAATATCCGCTCTGCGAGCCTGAGAACCTTGAGCACATCATAGATCTCGGCAATGCGGACTATATCAGGAAAAATGGGGAAAGATACTTTGAGAATGCCGCTGCATCCAATATTTTCTCCTGCAACGGCAGATATCTGAAGTCTCTCTCCGGCAACGAACCGGACCCCGAAAGTCCCAATGCCTTAAGACACGAAAATCTCCGTATTATGCGCGAAAAGGGCTATCGCAGGGTGAGAATCACGGTGGAGGAGCACCTCACCGTCGACAGGCACGCAGAGCGTCCCGGAGAGAAGATCAGAGTGCATCTGCCTTATCCCTGCGAGAATGAGGTTCAGTCGGATATCGAGCTGATTTCATCGTCGCATCCCGTATACATCGGAAATTCCGGTCACAGAACAGCCTTCATCGAAACGGAGTACAAGAGCGGAGACGACTATTTCGTAAGATTTGCATATACTCTGACGGTTCCTTATTTCAAGCTGGATCCTGCCCTCGTGTCTGCCGACCAGCCCGACTTCTATACGGGCGAAAAGCTCCCGCAGATAAGACTGACTCCCGCTATAAGAACTCTGGCGGAGGAGCTGAAGGGAGACGAAACCAACAGACTCATACTTGCGAGAAGAGCCTATGACTGGGTAACCACCCACGTCGTTTATTCATATATGAGAGAATATCTCTGTATAGACAACATTCCCGAGTTCGCAATGCTGAACGGACGCGGTGACTGCGGAGTCCAGGCGCTGCTGTTCATCTGCCTCTGCAGAGCGATGGGAGTTCCCGCAAGATGGCAGTCCGGCAGCCATGCGAGACCCACTGACATAGGCAGCCACGACTGGGCGCAGTTCTACGTTGCCCCGTGGGGCTGGCTTTGGGCAGATCCTTCCGTAGGAGGCGGAGCCTTAAGAAGCGGCGACAGGGAACTCTGGGATCACTATTTCGGCAATTTTGACACTTACAGGGAAATAAACTGCACTGATATTCAGGAGACGTTTGACCCGCCTAAGAACTACATGAGAATCGATCCGAACTA
>JAKSPQ010000183.1 GCA_024404665.1 Clostridia bacterium | reverse complement strand
ATTTGTTGTCTTTTTTTTCCTTCCGCATGGTCACGCCCTCGAGCGAATGACCCGCTTCCTTCAACAGCAGCGCCGTCACGGCACTGTCCACGCCGCCGCTCATCGCCGCAAAATAATTTCGCATATCGTTTGTTCTCTTTTCCGCGCCGATCCTCCGGCACGGTTTTATTTTGCCACAGTTTCGTTCGTTTGTCAAGAGCGTCTTGACATTCCGCCGGAATGTTGCTATAATTGCTATCATGAGACTGAAAAATCACCTTTCCGCTCTCCGGCGGAAGAGAAGCGAGGAAACATGAAAGAACACATCTACACGATCGAGATCAACGAGGCGTTCGACGCGGCGCAGGGCTGCCCGTTCTGCAGGATCTTCGCCAAGCTCGAAAACGACGAGCTCGACCTCATCCTCGGTGCTTCCATGATGGAGCCCGAGATCCGCAAGATCACCAACGTCAAAGGCTTCTGCCCCGACCACTACCGCAAAATGTTCCCCCGCAAAAACCGCCTCGGCATGGCGCTGACCATGGAATCCCACCTTGACGAGCTCAAAGCGGCGATCAAACCCGGGAACTTCCTTGCCAAAGACCCCGCCGGCAAGAGCCTTGCCCGCGCGGAGGAATTGCAGCAGACCTGCTACGTCTGCGACCGCCTTGAGGAGAAGTTCTATCACGTCCTCTCCAACACCGCCGATATGTACACCGAGGAATCCGAATTCCGCCGGAAATTTGCCGAGCAGCCCTATTTCTGCCTGCCTCATTACACCAAATTCCTGCGCACCGCCGCCAAGGTGCTGGACAAAAAATCCTACGCCGCCCTTGCCGAGGATGCCGTGAAGTCAGAGGAGAAAGCCCTCGACAAGCTCAAAAACGATATCTCCTGGTTCTGCAAAAAATTCGACTTCAACTACGAAAAAGAGCCGTGGTACGATTCCAAGGACGCCGTGGAACGCACCATCCGCTTCCTTTCCGGCAACGTTGAGCTGAACACGAAATAACCGTTCATTCCGAACGAAAAAAAGAGTGCCTGCAAATGCCTCACTCCCATAAGGAAGTATTTATCAAATAATGAAACCCGCCGAAGGAAAAATCAGATTTCTCTTCGGCGGGTATTTCATTTATTTAACAAACTGGGATTTGTTTTTTCTTATCACAAACGGAATAAAACAATCAATCAACTATCATACAAACAGTGACAATTTATTCTTTCTATTGATGCTTTGTAACATTTCGTTATTGTTCCTTATCTCTTTCCTCAGAAACAAACTTGATGAGAGCTTTGTATTCGATGTTGTCCTTCAGTTCATCAAAAGCATTGTCACTGAGTTTTTCAAGCAGTAAGGCCAAATATCCTTTTAATGATTTATTATTATGATAGTAATATAAGAAAGGAGCTTCACCGAGCAACGGGGTCTTGGGTTTCATAGTATCTGTGAACTTCCGACGTTCAACAAGATCATAATCCACCATCTTTTTCAGCCAGTGAACGGCTTTGTCGGAATTGCCGAGCTTCATATAGGTTTTGGCAATTTGAGCATACAGATCGCCGCTGTCACGAATATGAACGGGCGGCAGATATGCTTCGTCCCTGAAAACATTCTCAATGAACGTGCCAGCCGAAGTATATACGGAAAGCGCGTCTTCATAGTTCCCGCACAGAAAAAGAGCATTTCCGCTGCATACCATGTTATCAAGGAGCGCTTCAAAAAGGTAAGCAAAATCACACTGCCTGTATGCCGATTCGTCCCTGTATTTCCGTTCCGCATGAGCGATGTATGCCAGCATATTGAACGTGGTCAGATCTGCTCGTGTCGGTAAACAGTCCGCATGTTCTTTCGCCTGTATCATATTGCCGAAAACGGAGTGCAGCTGCACCATGATCATGTGTGTACGCAGAATGTCTCCCGTATTTTTCCCATAGGACACAACCACATTTGCCTGACGGATGCTCTCTGCATAGATGTTCTTTGCGTGTGCCGCATCGTAACAGTCATTATCCGGATATGCAAGTGCTAAGCCGTATTCAAGGCTCTTAATCAACAGAATCATATTGGTCGGATAACATTTCAACCCGTCCTGTATGGTGAGATATCCGCAATAAATACTTTCAGCCGTACAGATGCCGTTTTCATCATAAATCTGTTTCTTCGCCGTGTCAATGATTTTCATTGCCGCGTCGTCATCGCTTTCGCCGCATACACCGAACAACACATCCGTGCTTACTCCGAAAATTTTGGCTATCGGGACGATCTGCGAAACATCCGGCATGCATATTTCATTTTCCCACTTGGAGACCGCCTGACCTGAAACATTAAGCAATTCAGCCAGATTTTCTTGTGTCAAACCGCGTTCACATCTAAGTTCTTTGATAATCTGTCCGATAGATTTCGACATATTCTTATCCTCCGTAATATCTTTCGGTACCGTGTACACAGTTTATCATAAAGTTATTCAGGTTTGAAGCTACCATTTTGATTGATAGTCTCAACTGAAGGTTGGATACTTACGGAGTACTCATTTTCAGTCATTGGTTCATCGTCAAAGCAGAGAGAAATGCGAAAGCTGTCGGAGACTCAGGTCTCTACGACAGAAAACTCCATATTCTACATTCGTAAAAATAGATGTATACCTATCTCCGCAAATTCTGATTTGTAATTGTCCCTACAAAACGGGATTTAGCGATCTGTCGGCTTCGCACTATATTCAGCATCGTAGGGAACGGTCTTGACCGTTCCGCGGCGCGGTCAAGACCGCGCCCTACAGTATTAGAATTACATTACTGCAAATCCTGATGTTTCTATTACTAACATCCCGACAAACCGGGATTTGCCGATAAGAAATCGTCATCCGTTTATATTCCTAATATTGTAAAGCAATCGTATTTTTGAAAAATCATATCAAGCCACAGAGTTGCCTCTTGATACAGTTTTTTTGTTTCATCATCCTCATTTTGCACGGCTTTGCCGATCATATCCCATTCATTTTTTGAGATTTCTGTTGGTCCATAGTAGTTATAATCAGGAACAACACTTCGGATGGCTTTTGCAAATCCGTTCGTAAAAAGGTCATCATGAAGATAAATCGAGTCTTCTTTCCAGTGGGTTTTTCCGTCCCATTTTCCTTGCTGGAATTCATGATATTCCGTGCTGTGCGACTTTTTCCGTTTGCAACTATCAATAAAATATTTCAAGCGTCCACCTTCACAAATTCTGATTTGTTGAGTTTTTTATATCATAAACACTTTCGCACTTCAATGCTTAAAATAAAATGGGGCTGTCGCACTAA
>JAKSPQ010000182.1 GCA_024404665.1 Clostridia bacterium | reverse complement strand
TCACATCCGTGAGGTCGAGAGTTCGAGCCTCCCTGTCTCCACCATATTTTTTCCCATGGGGCATTAGCGCAGCTGGGAGCGCACAACACTGGCAGTGTTGGGGTCAGGGGTTCGAATCCCCTATGCTCCACCATCTTTAAAACGGACGCTCCGGCGTCCGTTTTTCTTTACTTAACCAACGGTTCTAAAAGGAGCGAGAAAATGAAAAATCTGGGTTACTATAACGGTAAAATCGACATTATCGAAAACATAACGGTTCCTATGAACGACCGCGTCTGCTACTTCGGTGACGGAGTGTACGACGTCGCAATGGCCAGAGGAGGCAAGCCGTATCTGCTCGAACGTCATCTCGACAGGCTGTATACATCGGCGGCACTTGTCCGCATCGGTATGCCTATGGAAAAAGCGGAGCTTGAAAAGCTGATATTCGGTCTTATGGCCAAGGTGGATACCGGCGATCTCATGATTTATATTCAGGTTACCAGAGGAACCGCGGAGAGGAACCACGCGTTCCCCAAGGGAGTGCCGGCCAATCTCTGGATTACTCTGACACCAAAGACCCTTGCCGCGCAGGACGACGGAATTACCGTAATCACTCTGGACGATACCCGTTATCTCCACTGCAACATAAAGACCCTTAACCTTCTTCCCAACTGCATGGCCGAGCAGTTTGCCAAGGACGCCGGCTGCGATACCGCCGTTTTTCACAGAGGAGACCGCGTCACTGAAACGGCTCATGCCAACATCCATATTATCAAAGACGGCCGTATAATTACGGCTCCCACCGACAACCTTATTCTTCCCGGAATTGCCAGAGGCAGAATGATCGAAATCGCGGAGAGCCTGGGAATACATGTGGAAATCCGTCCGTTCACTACCGAGGAAATGACAGAGGCCGATGAAGTGTTCACCACGAGCACTACAGCCCCGTGCCGCAGAGTCGTAGAAATCAACAAGTCCGCGACACGCATGGCCGACAAGGCTCTGTTCGCAAAGCTTCAGGGCGCGATTTACGCCGATTATCTTAACACTTCCCGCTGATTACATTTTTGTGAAATACAGAAAGCAGGAAATGCGTCTCGCGATATAGACGGCACATTCTGCCGGAAGCGGAAGACTTAATTGCGGGAATGCCGGAATTGTCGCACAGACGGTTTTGTCAGTCCCCTGTTTTTGTAATTGCCGAAAGGATAACGATATGCATCTCAAAAATGACATAATCGAACTGAAAATAGACGATATCACCTCCGAAGGCTGCGGTGTCGGTCGCGCCGATGACGGCATCGCAGTGTTTGTACCGTTCACTGCCCCGGGAGACGTCATCGATGTCCGCATAGAGAAGGTCGGAAAAAGCTGCGCATGGGGAAGGACGGTAAAGCTCATCGAAAAATCGCCGATGAGGAACGGTTCCGAAAAGCGCGGTGCCTGCCCCGTTTACGGCAAGTGCGGAGGCTGCGCGCTTAGACATATCTCGTACGATGCCGAGCTCGGAATAAAGAAAAGCTGGGTTACGGAGAATTTCCGCAGAATCGGAGGAATCGATCCCGGCGATATTGAAATAAGGAGCACGGGACACTCTGACAGGTACCGCAACAAAGCGATGTATCCTGCGGGGACGGGCCCCGACGGAAAGCTTCGCTTCGGCCTGTATGCGGCCCGATCTCACAGAGTGATACCCTGTGACAGCTGTATGCTCGAGCCCGAGTTCTATTCGGATATTCTGCGTGCCGCTGAGACCTTCTGCGGCAGAGTGGGGCTGCGCGCCTATGAAGACGGTACGAACCCATCCGGAACCGTCAGACATCTCTATATACGCGACGGCAGAGCCTCAGGCGAGGTCGGAGTGTCGCTGATAATGACAAAGGAGAAGCTTCCGGATGCGGTGGGCTTCGTGCGCGAAATAAGGAATGCCTGTCCGGCGGTTGAGATGATATCGGTCATCGTGAATAAAAAGCCCGGAAACGAAATTCTGGGGGACAAGGTGATAAAGCTTTGGGGTAAGGACTGTATCAGCGATTATCTCTGCGGCCTGAAATTCAATATTTCCCCGCTTTCATTCTATCAGGTAAACCGTGACGGAGCCGAGCTGCTCTACGGCATCGCGGCGGAGCTTACGCCGATCGATGAAAACGGCACGCTCGTCGATCTCTATTGCGGGGCGGGAACCATAGGCCTTTCGTTTGCAAGAAAGAAAAAAATACGCAGACTTTACGGCGTCGAAATCATCCCCGAGGCAGTAGAAAACGCAAAAAGCAATGCCGCGCTGAACGGCATCGAAGACGCCGAATTCATCTGCGCGGATGCGGGAGAAGCAGCCGTTAAGCTTGCCGCCGACGGTGTCAGACCGGACGTTCTCGTCGTCGATCCTCCGCGAAAGGGCTGCGGCCCCGATGTGTTCAGAGCTGTTCTTGCCATGAAGCCTCCGCATATTACCATGATTTCCTGCAACAGCGCCACCGGCGCCCGCGACGCAGCCGAATTTTTAAAGATGGGCTACACCGTCGACCGCGTCCTCGCCGTTGACATGTTCCCCGGAACAGCCCATGTGGAGACAGTGGTATTGATCACTCGAGCCGGGTCGTGACTACAGATTGAATTATTAGATAGATAACGCAAATAACAAGATGATTGCATATTAAACGGGGGAAATAAGTATGTGTTACTTCCTATACGGATCATTATACGGAGACGTTTCTGAATCGGAATATATCGACGTCAAGAATAAATACGGTTTAAAAATCTCGCTTGGGACAAAGCATGATGTAAAAAATACTGTAAAAGCCGCGGCAGAATTTGTCCGGGACGATTACCGCGTTACCGATTGGGTTTGCGTTTGTGACAGCCCGGTTGGCAAGCACGATCCCACAGATCCCATGATTATAGAGTTAAGTAATCTGATTACGGAACTTTCTGCTCTTCCCGGTGCGAAACAAACCAATATCTGTAAAACATGGACGGGAAAACAAAATAAAAAAGAAGTCAAATTGAAACTTAGTGACACTGATTTGCCGACGTTTCTAGCTGATTTTAAAGAAAACACCTTGTATAGCTTAGAATGTTAGCTTTTGAATGCCGGTGCTTAAGGTAATATCTACGCTGTTGCCTCTACCGTTTCAGAAAAAGGTAACTAAGCCACAAGGACGGATGAATGGTCATCATTGATAATGACCTTTTCATTCACGCTATTGTCCCAAGGCATGTGGAGACAGTATGTCTTCTGTCGCGGAACTAATTATGAGGTTAACATGGCAGATAGTATGATTGAGAAAAAGATACTAAGCAGTGAATTTC
>JAKSPQ010000181.1 GCA_024404665.1 Clostridia bacterium | reverse complement strand
CATTGTCGCCGGAAAGAGCTTCTCCGAAGCCCTGGAAAGCCGTGAATTCGAGCCCGATTCCCCCAACTGGACTCCCAGAATTTCCTTGATTCAGAATTTCGGCGGCAAATACAGCTACAGCATGAGCATCCTAAAGAGTCTCGATCCCGAAGGCTCCGAGTGCTCGAGATATACATTCTCATACGCTTCGAAGCCCGGCCTCGGCCATTTCATTCACACATATGTGACCGACGGCAATCCCATTCCCACGTTTTTCGGCGAGCCCGAACGCATTGAGACCATGGACTGCATCGAATGCTTTACGGGGGCCGTCTGGAATTCCCTCAACGAAGAAAACAGAATTTCCCTCTGGGTAAGATACACCGATATCGAAACCGGCGAGTACACCGAGAGAATCATTAACAAGCACAACCGATAAACCGAATACAACGATCCGCGAGGTAGAAGTTATGAAAGAATTTGAACTTAAATACGGCTGCAACCCCAACCAGAAGCCTTCCAGAATATACATGGAGGACGGAAACGAGCTCCCCATAAAGATCTTAAACGGCAGACCCGGATACATCAATTTCCTTGACGCATTCAATTCCTATCAGCTTGTAAAGGAGCTGAAAACAGCTCTCGGTCTTCCCGCCGTCACCTCCTTCAAGCATGTAAGCCCCACATCGGCCGCTGTCGGAATCAAGCTTTCCGACAAGCTGAAAAAGGCCTGCTTCGCCGACGATATCCCGGGGCTTGACGACTCTCCGCTCGCATCGGCATACGCAAGAGCCCGCGGCACCGACAGAATGTGCTCCTTCGGCGACTGGGTAGCTCTTTCCGATGTCTGCGACGTGACCACGGCCCTTCTTATCAAGCGCGAGGTTTCCGACGGCATCATCGCTCCCGGATATGAGCCCGAGGCTCTCGAAATCCTTAAGAGCAAGAGAAAAGGCACATACAACATCGTCGAAATCGATCCCGACTACGTTCCCGCCGAAAAGGAACACAAGCAGGTTTTCGGAATCACCTTCGAGCAGGGAAGAAACAACTTCAAAATCGACCGCGAGCTGCTTTCCAATATTGTCACCGCAAACAAGGACCTTCCCGAGAGCGCCGCGCGCGACCTCATTATTTCGCTTATCACCCTCAAATACACTCAGTCGAACTCCGTCTGTTTCGCTTATGACGGACAGGCCATCGGCGTAGGCGCCGGTCAGCAGTCCAGAATTCACTGCACGAGACTCGCGGGCTCCAAGGCCGATACATGGTTCCTCCGCCAGGCGGACAAGGTTCTGAATCTCCCCTTCAGAAAAGACATCGGAAGACCCGACAGAGACAACGTCATTGACGGCTACATCAACCGTAACGAGGAGGATGTCTGCGCCGACGGCGTATGGCAGAGATATTTCACAGAGCGTCCCGAACCCTTCACCGATGAAGAGCAGAAGGCTTATCTTGCCGGCTGCGACGGCGTCGCTCTCGGCTCCGATGCCTTCTTCCCGTTCTCGGACAACATCGAGAGAGCTTACAGAAGCGGTGTGAAATACATTGCCGAGCCCGGCGGATCCATCAGGGACGACGCCGTTATCGAGTGCTGCGACAAATACGGAATGGTCATGGCCTTCACCGGCATGAGACTCTTCCACCATTGAAAAACGGAGCCGAACCGGATTCGGAGCGGTGCATAAACAGTCCTGTCTGTACCGCATCACCATTATTTCGCAAAATGAGAGGAAACCATATGAAACTGCTTGTAGTAGGCGGAGGCGGAAGAGAACACGCCATAATTAAAAAGCTGAAGGAAAATCCCTCGGTCGAGAAGATATATGCGCTTCCGGGCAACGGAGGAATCGCTGCCGATGCCGAATGCGTTGCAATCGGCGCCAAGGATATCGACGCGATAGCCGCTTTTGCCGCTGACAATAAAATAGATTACGCCGTCGTGGCACCGGACGATCCCCTCTGCCTCGGCTGCGTTGACAGACTTGAGTCTCTCGGAATTCCGTGCTTCGGGCCCCGCGCCTGCGCCGCCGTAATCGAGGGAAGCAAGGTCTTTTCAAAGAACCTTATGAAGAAATACGGCATACCCACTGCCCGTTTTGAGACCTTTGACAATATGGAGGAGGCTCTCGCTTATCTCGATACCGCACCGATACCGACGGTAATCAAGGCCGACGGTCTGGCGCTCGGAAAGGGCGTAATAATCGCCGCCACCAGAGACGAGGCCCGCGATGCCGTAAAATCGATGATGGCCGATCATGCCTTCGGAAAGAGCGGCGACCGCATTGTCATCGAAGAATTCCTTGAGGGCCCCGAGGTCTCCGTCCTTGCCTTCACGGACGGAAAATGCGTAAAGCCGATGGTTTCATCCATGGACCACAAGAGAGCCATGGACGGCGACCGCGGCCTCAATACCGGCGGAATGGGAACGGTTGCTCCGAACCCCTATTACACATCCGACGTTGCCGCACGCTGCATGAACGAGATATTCCTCCCCACGGTTGCCGCTATGAACGCCGAGGGACGCACCTTCAGGGGCTGCCTCGATTTCGGACTTATGATCACCGCGGACGGCCCGAAGGTTATCGAGTACAACTGCCGTTTCGGCGATCCCGAAACCCAGGTCGTTCTTCCTCTCATGCAGTCCGATCTTCTTACGGTAATGACGGCCGTAACAGAGGGCAGACTTGAGGAAACCGAGGTTAAATTCGGCGACGGAGCCGCGTGCTGCGTCATTATGGCCAGCGACGGATACCCCGTTCATTATGAGAAGGGCTTTGAAGTCGGAATTCCCGAAGACATCGCACCGTACGTATATTCCGCCGGAACCGCTCTGAATGCCGAGGGCAAGCTCGTGACAAGCGGAGGAAGGGTTCTCGGAGTAACCGCTACGGCCGATAATCTCGCGACGGCCATAGAGAAGGCATACGGACGTGTGTCTGAAATTTCATTTGATAACGCTTTCTACAGACATGATATCGGCAGGCGCGCCCTTGCCGCGGAGGTTAAATAAATGGTCTACAGAATATATGTGGAAAAGAAGCCGGGCCTTGAAAATGAGGCTGCCGCACTGAAGAACGAGCTTTGCGGTATGCTCGGCATGGCTCAGGTGAAGAACGTCAGACTTTTCAACAGATATGACGCTGAAGGAATTACCGAAGAGGTCTGGAAAGAGGCTGTCAGAACGGTTCTTTCAGAGCCCCAGCTTGACAATGTTACCACAGTGCTTCCGAACGACGGCGGACGTGTTTTCGCTACCGAATATCTTCCCGGACAGTTTGACCAGAGAGCAGATTCTGCCGCTCAGTGCATTCAGATTATGTC
>JAKSPQ010000180.1 GCA_024404665.1 Clostridia bacterium | reverse complement strand
GGTAAAGAGCCTGGCAACCGAACATTTTATGAACGATACCAAAGCGATATTCAAGAGAGTTTTTGAAAGGATGATAGATGCAGGTCTGTTGATAGCGGATGATCCGGATATGCTTGCTTTGGCTTTTACCGCTCCTGTCACATCACTCATTCATTACTGTGACCGTGAACCTGAAAAAGAGCCGGAGATCATGCGGCAGATTGAAGCGTTTGTGAAGCATTTTATCAAGATATACGGAAAAACAAATCGGAATGATTGACTGGCAATATGCGGGGAAAGCAAAAATGAATCAGAGTATCTTGCGTGGAGCCTTATCACAGAAGACTGGAAGACCACATGGATTGTATGGCCGGTCGCAGGAGTGTTGTTCGTTCCGTTTATTACGATAGTGAAGCATCTGTGCGGCAAGAATGCTTAAATGAGGAAAATTATATGGAGAAAATCATTGAAATAGAACATCTGAACAAATCCTACGGCGATATCCACGCCGTAAACGACTTGTCCTTTTGCGTCAAAAAAGGAGAATTCTTTTCCTTTCTCGGCGTGAACGGAGCAGGAAAATCCACGACCATTTCCATGATCTGCGGTCAACTTGAAAAAGATAGCGGGAAGATCACGATCTGCGGAATGGACTGTGAGACGCATATTGAGGAAATCAGCCGCAAAATCGGTGTTGTCTTTCAGAACTCGGCGCTGGATGCACCGCTCTCTGTAAAAGATAACCTGAAAAGCCGTGCGGCACTTTACGGAATTTGCGGAAAAGACTTTGAAAATCGGCTTGCTGAGCTTGCTGAGCTTCTTGACTTTTCCAATCTTCTGTCCCGTCCGTTCGGCAAGCTGTCCGGCGGGCAGAAGCGCAGGATCGACATCGCCCGTGCGCTCATTCATAATCCTGAAATATTGATTCTTGACGAGCCGACAACGGGACTTGATCCGCAGACGAGAAAAAATCTGTGGGATGTGATCGGACAACTCCGAAAAGAAAAACAGATGACGGTTTTTCTGACTACGCACTACATGGAAGAAACCGCCGATGCCGATTATATCGTGATCCTTGACAGCGGAAAAATCGTTGCCGAAGGCACACCGCTTCAGCTGAAAAATACCTATGCGGGAGATTATATTACCCTTTACGGTGCGGATGAAAAAGATATTGCAAAGCTCGGCTATCCTTATGAGAAAATCAGAGATGCCGTTTGCATTTCCGTCCCCGATACGAAAGCGGCGACGGGGCTAATTGTCACGCACCCCGAACTGTTTTCCGACTATGAGATCATCAAGGGGAAAATGGACGACGTGTTCCTTGCGGTGACCGGCAAAAAACTCGGCGGAGGTGGAGACAGATGAAGACATTATTTGCATTTATCAGGCGAAATGTAAAGCTCTTTTTTAAGGATAAAGGAATGTTTTTTACTTCCCTTATTACGCCGCTGATCCTGCTTGTGCTATATGCAACATTTCTGTCAAACGTCTATAAGGACAGCTTCGCTTCGGCACTTCCCGACGGCTTTACGATCCCCGATACTTTGCTCAATGGCGCGGTTGCTTCGCAGATGATTTCCGCTCTTCTTGCCGTGTGCTGTGTGACGATTGCGTTTTGCGCCAACCTTTTGATGATCGGTGATAAGGCAAGCGGCTCGATACGTGATTTCACCGTATCGCCCGTCAGAAAGTCGGTCATGGCACTTGGATATTATGTGTCGTCTGCCGTGACGACACTTACCGTAACTTTCACGGCACTTGTACTTTGCTTTATTTATCTTGCGTTTCAGGGGTGGTATCTCACGTTTGCCGATGTACTTCTGGTCGTGCTTGACGTATTACTTCTGACGCTGTTTGGCACGGCGCTTTCGTCCTGCATCAATTTTTTTCTGTTCACGAACGGTCAGGCGTCGGCGGTCGGTACGATTGTCAGTGCCGGGTACGGATTTTTGTGCGGTGCGTATATGCCGATTTCTTCTTTCCCTGAATCTCTGCAAAACGTACTGAAATATCTTCCCGGAACTTACGGCACATCGCTTCTGCGCAATCATATGATGCAAGGTGTGTTTGCAGAAATGGAAAGCATCGGATTTCCGGCTGAGGTCATGGTCGGCATCAAAGACGGCATCGACTGTAATCTGTACTTCGGTGAGACGGCTGTGTCTATGACGATGATGGGTGTTATTATGGCGGGTTCCATTCTTCTGTTCACGGGAATTTTTGTTGCATTTAATATGTTTATAAAGCAAAAAGGAAAGTAAAAATGCATAGATTGCAAAGAAAATACTTTTTAGTCATTGCCTGTTTTATGCTTATAATGACGCTGACTGCTTGCGGAAATGTCGACTTTGTCGGTAATTCTTATAAAATCGGCAATAGCATTACCATAGAGTTTCAAACCTTAAATACAGCACAAACGCAGGAAATTGACTTGAAATCCGGTGACACGGTTCAATTCGACATAACAACAGAGTCAGGTCAGATAGACATTGCGTTTGGCCACAAAGATGCCTCACCTGATTACGAGGGGAAGTCAGTGGAATCATACTCCTTTACCGTAACCGTCCATGAGGACGGCAGATATGTTCTGACCGTTATCGGGTCAAAGGCAAAAGGCAGCGTCAAACTGACGAAATTGGAACAAAAATGATTTACTGCTTGATAAAATTGAGATTTGATGGAGAATGAACATGAACGTAATCTACGAACATAAGAACGAACTGGCCTTTATCGGTTTTCGTACCGAGATCGCACCGGATGAGGGTTACAAGAAATGCCCGGAGTTCTGGGACAAGGAATACAACGAAAAATATGCCCACCTTTGGCAGACGATGAAACCCGAAACGCCGGTGGAAGCGGCGATCCTTGCAAACGGCATCGGGATGTATGCCATCTGTGCGGACAGTGATGACGTCTTTGCCTATTGGATCGCCGGACTTTACAAGGGCGGCGACGTGCCGGAGGGACTGGAACTTTTTACCTTCCCGGAAAGCGACTGGGCAATCTTCACGGCAAAAGGTCCGCTCCGGCAGACCCTGCAGATGCTCAACACGCAGGTATGGAACGAATGGGCACCGAACATAAAAACGATGTATGAAGTCAGCTCGTCCTCCCTTGAAATCTATTCCGCAATGAATCCGCAGTCGCCGGATTACGAGTGCGGTATTTGGGTGCCGATCAGGAAAAAGGCAGACCTGAATATCTGTCAGAGTTGCGGAATGCCGATGGCAGTTTGAGTGAGGATTATTGCAAATACTGCTATACAAGCGGCGAATTTATCGACAAGGTGACGATGGAGGAATATATCGAAATGTGCAGTCAGTTCGGCGCACAGGCGGGTATGACAAACGAAGAAATGAAAGCGTATTGTGAAAAACTTTTCCCGACGCTGAAGCGTTGGAAGAAATAACGCTGTGATTGCCAATGGTATCACTGTCAGCCGAATTCTGTTTTCGCTTGCGATGATTTTGTTTTCTCCGTCTTCCGTTCCTTTTGAGGTGCTTTATGTGCTGTGCGGCTTGACCGACG
>JAKSPQ010000018.1 GCA_024404665.1 Clostridia bacterium | reverse complement strand
TGCTTTCCTCGTACAGATACCAGGCTTCAAATTCCTTATCCGCTTTTTCCTTTTTTGCCTTCTCGGCAGCCTGCCAGGCGTCGTAGGCATCAAAGATGCTGTTGCCGGTGGACTTGTCTGCATCGGCGGAGGAATCGGAGCCGACGGAATCACCGCCGCTATAGTCCCAGAGGCTTGTGGGCTTATCGTTCGGCCCGGTGATGATGCCGTCGTCGATGATGTTATCAAAGTTTTTCATTGTTATTGTCAGCCTTTCTGTGTTTTAAAAAGAGATACAAGGCCCAAACGGAGCTTGCGATGTTTTTCCGGTAATTAATCGACATCGATAATCGATATTGACTGTTTTTTAAGATAGAAACGATATGCAAGCCATGACACCACGCTGTCAAAAGCATTGCCGATGCCGAACATCAGAGCAATGCCGATGAGCGTAGGCGTCCAGATTTTTGTAAGATAAAGGATGAAGAACAATCCGTAATAAACAGAGTTGGTAACGATGGATTCAAACAGCATGTAATTGGTTTTTCCTCGACCATAGAAGGTTGAATCGAAGACATTCTGCAAAGCATATAAGACATAGAAGCCAAACAGGACCATTACAAGTTTGAACAGCTTGTCAACATCGGAATACCCCAGAACATACTGCATAAACGGCTTATATGCGGGGATCAGGATTGCCCACAAAGCACAAACGATGCCGGTAATCGTAAAATATCCCAAAGAGTTGTTTTTTACGGCTTTCTCATCCTTGGCCGTTTCCTGCTTTATAAGTTCACCAAGCTGTGTAATCGGAAGAAGCATCCATCCCCAAATGAAGTTGTTGGCAACCCAATAAACTCCTTGTTCCCCAACCATATTTACCATACGGGAAACCATTAGCATATATGCAATATTGCGGACAAACGATTCAAGCCCGGATATCCCGCCTATTTTTACAAATTCCTTTGCCCATGCAAAGGACATCTTTTCTTTATTGAAAATATGATATCCTTCCTTTGCCAGAATTGCCGTTACAGCGACTGTAAGAAGAATATTTACAATAATGTTTGAATATCCTATGCCGTTAACGCCAAGATTCACAGAAATGGGCAGTGTCGATTCCAGGAAGATATCGCAAACAAGACACAGGAACATTTTTATCCCGGTAAGAATGTATACCGGGCGGCTCTTCCCTAAAGAAACAAGGGCAACACACATGAAATTGAAAAGAATTCCAAAAACATTGGCAACGCTCTCAATACGAATGTATGATGCTGATTCTGTGAGAATTGATGCATCGGCAGCCATAGCACGGAGGAGCGGTTCTGCAAAGATCAAAATCATTGCAGACAAAACCGAATATATGCCGAAAGACATAATAAGACCGGTTTTCAGGCGATTTTCGAATTCTTTTTTGTCATTTACTGCCTTTCCGACGAAGAAAAACAGCGGAAGGATAATGGCTTCACTTGCAATTTCATACAGCAAATTCACCCACGAAAGCTGGCCTGCAATCGAGTACGACCACTCTCCAGGAAGCTGACCTATTAAAAAAGTACGCACTGTCGTCCAAACAGTAGGACACAGTCCCATAACAAGAAGCGCGATATACAATTTCCGGTTGATGTGCCTCAAAGATCTTTTTATAGTGTTCATATTATTAGTCTCCCGATTTTTTGTACTTAACATACGCCCCGAATACCATGTTCGATTCTCTGTTATCTCAACTATATCTTCTTAATTATAGCACATTTGTTATTAGGTTTCAAGAAATTGTTTTCTTTTTTATTGACTTAATGTCCTTTATGTGATAGAATTGTAATATGCCATTTGATTGAGTACTGTCTTTTGATATAATACGCTTTAAAACAAGTACAATTATACTGAAAAAAGCTCTGTTGATTTTTTGGCTTCCAAACTAAATGAATTGCCTCAAAATGCTTCCGTATTCTTTATCGGAAGATACTCATTCGATATTGATACTCTGCGCAATAGTGGATTACTATCTTGTCAATATAACAACATATCAGGATTTATCGATGTGAAATATCCTCAACGCAGTGATCTTAAAATGTGCTTTATGACTGCACACAAATCGAAAGGGTTGCAGGCTGATTATGTTTTTATTATCAACAATAAGAATTCTCGAATGGGTTTTCCCAGTAGAATGCAAGATGATCCCATTTTGGATTTGCTTCTTGAGAACAAAGAATCCTATCCCTTTGCTGAAGAACGCAGACTATTCTATGTAGCTTTAACCAGAGCAAAAACGAAGACTTATTTATTGCTGCAAAAAAATCACGAATCTACATTTGCACAAGAACTTCACACTCGTTATGAAAGCCAAATCAAGCACGAACAGTTCGAATGCCCTATATGCGGTGGACACCTGTCCCGGAAAACAGGACCATATGGGGATTTTTATGGTTGTGATAATTATAAAAGTACCGGGTGCAAATTCGTACGAAGAATAAAAAGCAAGTAATTCTAATAATAAGAATCAACCTCCCTTTTTGATTAACGAGGGAGGTCGTTTTTCGTCGTATCCGTCGTGCGGAAAGTCTTTGAATGTAATGAAAAAACAGCGTCAAAAATGCCCGGCAAGGATTCGGATTTGTCATATCCCGTTCTTTGACCGTCAATAGTCCGAATAATCCTCAATGCTTTATAAAAGCCTGTTTAACCCAAGCTTCAAAATAAGTTGCACCGGGGGCAGAAGAAACTGATTGTGCGGGAGAGTACAAAGGTTGAGAAATAAAATTCCCAATAGTTCGGATTCTGTGTTTTTTGCGAAAGAACATGAAAAAAGGCGGTTTTGGCTATTGACAAGGGAGATTTTGAGTGGTATAATACAATTACACCGCTGATAATCATTGCTGCAGCATGATTGTTAAACAACGCTTTTTACTGTATTATGCAAAAGATTTCCTTTTGCTTGCGTTTGGAAGCCGGGCGATACGGTCCGGTTTATTCACATCATTTTTAAAAGGAGCTTTCATGAAATTCATTCACTTATCCGATCTTCATCTCGGAAAAAGATTAAACGAATACTCTTTGACGGAGGATCAGGAGTATATTCTGAAGAAGATTATTAATATCATCGATGATGAAAAGCCGGACGGCGTAATCATCGCGGGAGACATTTACGATAAACCGGTGCCGTCGGCCGAGGCTGTCGCGCTGTTTGACATGTTCCTCGTCGAGCTTGTAAAAAGATCGCTAAAGGTATTTGTCATAAGCGGAAATCACGATTCGCCGGAAAGAATCGCCTTTGGTTCAAAAATTATGGATGCTGCGGGAATTTATCTGTCGCCGGTTTACAACGGAGTTATCACGCCGGTTTCGCTGAGCGATGAATTCGGCACCGTAGACGTTTACCTGCTGCCCTTCATTAAGCCCGCAAACGTGCGCAGATTTACAGATGATCCCGTCGAGTCGTACACCGATGCCGTCGCTCACGCTGTCGCCGCGATGAATGTCAATCCGGAGAACAGGAATCTGCTTGTGACGCATCAGTTTGTTACGGGCGCCGTGCGGTCAGAGTCCGAGGAAATATCGGTTGGAGGCTCCGACAATGTGGACGCCTCCGTGTTTGCGGGGTTCGACTACGTCGCACTCGGGCATATTCACGGGCCGCAGAACTGCGGCTCGGAGAGAATACGCTATTGCGGCACGCCTTTGAAGTATTCGTTCTCGGAAGCCAAGGACAAAAAGTCTGTCACCGTCGTTGAACTGAAGGAAAAAGGAAATGTTGAGTACAGAACTGTCCGTCTTGTTCCCAAGCGCGATATGGTCGAACTCAGGGGAACTTACGATGAAATCACACGCAAATCGTTCTACGAGGGCACATCGTGGCAGGAGGATTACGTCCGTGTCACACTGACCGATGAAGACGACATCCCCGATGTCATCGGCAAACTGAGGCCTATTTATCACAATCTCATGAAGCTTGATTACGACAACAGACGCACGCGTTCATCATCGATGATAATGGGAGAGGCGGAAGTCGAAGCCAAAACTCCGCTTGAACTGTTTGCGGACTTTTACAGGCTTCAGAACAATCAGGAAATGAACGAAGAGCAGACCGCATATGTTCGCGAGCTCATAGAAAAAGCATTGGAGGGCAAAAGATGAGACCTGTAAAACTTACAATAACAGCCTTCGGGCCCTATGCGGGCCGGAATGTTTTTGAGCTTGATAAGCTCGGAACGGGCGGCCTGTACCTCATTACGGGAGACACCGGCGCAGGCAAAACAACAATCTTTGACGCAATAACCTATGCCCTTTACGGAGCAGCCAGCGGAGAGAACCGCCAGCCCTCCATGTTCAGATCCAAGTACGCCGATCCCGCCGTGCTCACTGAGGTTGAGCTCGTATTTGCATATTCCGGCAAAGAGTATACGGTAAAAAGGATTCCCGAGCAGGACCGCGCAAAGCTTCGCGGGACAGGAACGACGCAGAAATCCGCTGAAGCGGAACTCCGTATGCCGGACGGCAGAGTAATTACGAAGCTCAAGGATGTGGACAGTGAAATTCGAAGCATCATGGGAATTGACAGAAACCAGTTCCTCAGAATCGCGATGATCGCCCAGGGCGATTTTCTCAAATTACTGCTGGCAACCACAGATGAACGCAGAGCGATATTCAGACAGATTTTCGGCACCGGCTTTTATGAATCGATCCTCGGCAGTCTAAAAGAAGATTACAGCAGACTCCGCAGCGAATGCGCGGCGGCCGGAAGCAGCATCGCACAGTATGTCAGAGGAATTTCCTGCGATGAAAACGACGTGCTCGGCATCGATGTAAAAAAAGCCAAAGAGGGAAATCTGACGACGGGAGACATCATCAATCTCGTGAACAAGCTCATAGAACAGGACTCCTCAAAGTCAGATGAGCTCGAGAAGACGATTGCGGATTGCGAAAAGCAGCTCGAAGCCGTGAACAAAAATCTCGGCAAGCTTAATGAAAAGGAAAAAACAGAAAAGGCCCTGATACAGGCCCAGGCAGGACTTGAAGCCGAAAAAAGGCGCAATGAAATGCTTCTTTCTTCGTATGATGCCGAAGAAAAAAAGGTTCCGGAGAGAGAAAATTTCGCCGGAGAAATCGCAAAAATCTCCGCGGAATACCAGAGATACGATAATCTTTCCGGGCTTACTGCCGAAATAAACGAGGCAACCAAAGAAATTGTGAACCTCATTAAAGAGCAAAAGGCCATGGAGGATGGCCGTGCAAAGCTGACTGTGGCAGTTGACGGACTTAAAAAGGAAGCCGAAGCGCTGGAGAACGCCGGAGAAAACAAAGAAAGGCTCATCGGACAGAGAGAAAAAGAGCTCGAAAAGCAGAAAAAGCTTGCCGAACTTGAAAAAGACTTTTCCGAACTCCGCCGCCTCTCGGGCAATTTTGATAAGCTGAGCGCCGAGTACGTAAAAGCCTCCGCAGCAGCGGAAGCCGCCAAGAGAGATTTTGACTCGAAAAACCGCGCGTTTCTTGATGAGCAGGCCGGAATCATCGCCGAGACCCTTTGTGAAAATGTCCCCTGCCCTGTCTGCGGTTCGCTCTCCCATCCGAAGCCCGCAAAGAAATCCTCCTCTGCGCCTACCGAGGCCGAGCTGAAAGAAGCCAAGGCAGCCGCCGATGCCGCAGCCGACAAAGCAGGCAAAGCCAGCGAGCAAAGCGGAACCGCAAAGGGTACTCTCGATGCAAAGCAAAAAGAAATCGCCGCAATGGTCGGCAATCTTTGGAACGGGCTGACCGTCATCGAGGGTGAAGCCAGGCTGAACGAAGAAAAAAAGCTGTGCGCCGACAGTCTTTCGCAGCTCGAAAAAGCCATATCCGAAGAAGACAACAGAGTAAAGCGCAGGAAAGCCCTGAGCGCACAAATTCCGGTTAAGGAGCGTTGTCTTAAGGACCTTGAATTTACAATAACCGGGCATACGGCTGAGATTGAGGCAATAAAGGCAGCTGTGAAGGAGAAGGAGCTTGCCGTTGAAAAAGAAAAAAAGACGCTGACGTATAAGAGTAAGGAAGAGGCCGAAAAGGCTGTTACTGACGGTAAAAAAGCCGTTGAAAAAATGAAGGCTGATTTTGAGAAGGCGAAAAAGGCTCTTGATGAGTCAAACAAAGCGCTTTCTGGATATGAAGCCTCAATTTCCGAACTGAAAAACCAGCTTACCGGCAATTCGGACCTTGACAAGGCTGCAGAAAGCGCCAAAAAAGCAGAAATAACCGAAAAGAAAAATGCGGCATCAGTCCGTAACAAAGCAATTGCCTCCAGACTCAACGCCAATAAAGCTGCCCTCTCAGGCATAAGCGAAAAAGCCTCTGAGCTTGAGGCGCTGGAAAACAAGCAAAGGTGGCAGCAAGCCCTCTATGCCACGGCCTCCGGCAATCTCCCCGGAAAAGAAAAAATCACTCTTGAAACCTACATTCAGATGACTTATTTCGACCGGATACTGGGTAAAGCCAATGTCAGATTCATGACCATGTCGGGAGGTCAGTATGAGCTGATCCGCCGCAAGGAGGCCGAGAACAACAAATCGCAGGCCGGCCTCGATCTTGACGTCATCGACCACTACAACGGCACCGTCAGAAGCGTAAAAACACTGTCGGGCGGCGAATCCTTCAAGGCATCACTTTCCCTCGCGCTCGGTCTTTCCGATGAAATCCAGGCCTCGGCAGGCGGAGTCCGCCTCGATTCCATGTTCGTCGATGAAGGCTTCGGTTCTCTGGACGACGATTCCCTCGGACAGGCAATGAAGGCTCTTGCAGGTCTTGCCGAGGGCAACCGCATCGTCGGCATTATCTCCCACGTTGCCGAGCTGAAAAACAGAATCGACAGACAGATTGTCATAACAAAAGCAAAAAGCGGAGGAAGCAAAGGCGAAATCCGGTTGTGAATTCCATCTGAAAAGCGATTATCAGCGGTCCCTATGCAATTACATAAGAAAGAACAGCCGGCTGTCTTGAAGGTTATTAAAATAGGGAAAAAATATTGATAACTGATAGGATTTGTGGTATAATATGTCATATTATTTTTTCACCGTGTTTTTTCTTTTTCAGCAAAAGCACCGGGAAGGACTGAAGAAAAATGAAAAATCGTATTATTACCATAAACCGTGAGTATTCGAGCGGAGGCGGTAATATCGCCAAAAAAACAGCGGAGATTCTGGGAATCCCCTGCCATGATTCGGATATTATCGATATATTGGCAGCCGGCGGAGAGTTTGCGGAAAAATTCATCGTCGAAAACGGCGAGTACGCCGTTTACAAGAGCAAGCTTTTTGAGCTGCTGACGTCGAAAGACAACGGCGGCCAGTCGGCGCAGGACCGTCTGTATGCCGCTCAGGCGGAGCTAATACGCAAGCTGGCAGCCGAGGGACCGTGCGTTATTGTCGGACGCTGTGCGGAGTACATTCTCAGAGATTCCGTGAAGCTTATGCGCGTGTTTGTTCATGCGGAAATGCCTGCCAGAATTGCGATGCTCAAGGAAGAGTTCGGAAACAGCATAGAAAATCCCGAGCAGTATCTCAGAGACCGCGATGCAAGAAGAAAAGCCTACTATTTTGCCCACACCGACATTGAATGGAGCGCTCTTGCAAATTACGACCTGGTTGTCGACTCAAAATTCGGCATCGATGCATGTGCCAAGACCATAGCTCACCTTTATAAGACTCTCTGAAATTAAATGGAAGAAATCATTCTGACGGTCATTCAGACCGTCGGCTTCATCGTCTTTTCGGCAGCCGGTACCTCAATAGCCATTCACAAAAGGACGGATATTATAGGCACTATTATTCTGGCAGTCGTGACCTGCTTCGGTGGGGGACTTATAAGAGATCTGACGCTCGGATACATTCCTCCTCATCTGTTCACAGATACGAGCTTCAAGCACTATGCACTGCTCGTGGTTTTCGTAAGCTTCATACTGTACCATCTTGCATTTTCGCTCGACATTGACAGATTCTTCGGACATAAAGTCACCGCGTTCATAATCGATATATGCGATTCACTCGGTATGGCTGTTTTTTGCATCGCGGGAGTAAATGCGGCATTTGAGATTAAGTCGTTTGAGATGAATGCTTTTCTGTGCATTTTTTGCGGCGCGATCACAGGCACCGGAGGAGGAATTCTCAGAGACGTTATGATGGCGGAGGTTCCCCGAAGCTTCAAAAAACACATTTATCTGATTCCGGCAATACTTGGCTCCGCCGCATATTGGGTTCTTTCAAGATTCACAGCGATAGGAAGAATTCCGTCAACACTGATTGCCATTACTCTTATTATGGTCCTCAGAGTCCTTGCTATCATATTCAAATGGAATCTCCCTATTCCGGGCGGAAAAAGCTCGGATAAGTCATTTCAATAATCAGTTATTCGAGTAGGCTGTCCCCTATTAATTGATACTGCCATGAATGCAGCGGACTATCACCGCAGAAATATTGCGCATGCCCAGCGCACTAAAAAAGGTATGATAAAAAGCGTGCGGCTTTTTATCATACCTTTTTTCATGTCCGGCAAAGAACCTCAGTAAATCGTTAAGACACCGTCGGCCGAGAGCCTGACGTCAAGCTCGATTTCATCGGCTCCGACGGCGATGGCGGCTTCGAATGCCTCCATGGAATTTTCGGGGTATTTCAAAGAAAATCCGCGATGCGCACAGACGGTGTTTTTCTTGTTTTTTTCGGTTGATAAATTCATTTTTTACCTCGTATGTTTGCTTACTGTCGCAAGTCGGGTCAGCTTTTCAGAGAGTCAGAACCCTTTTCTGATCCATGTTGACGGCAGGAGCAATAAGAGCATGGGATAGATTTCGAGTCTTCCGGCAAGCATCGCAAAGGAAAGAACGAGCTTGGAAAAGCCGGAATAATCCATATATCCGCCGAACAGTCTGCCCTCGGCAGGACCTATGTTGTTAAAGCACGAAATCGCGCCTGTTATGTATTCCTCGAACGAAAGACTGTCAAAGCTAAGCAGAAGCATTACGCCTATCATCAGCGCGAAATATAAGATAAAATACCCGCCGACACTGCCAATAACCTGTTCATCCAGCTTTTTCCCTTCAAATTTAACATATGAAACGGTTCTCGGATGAAGCAGACGCTTTATTTCTTTTTTTGCGGATTTGAACAGAATTACGACTCTGGATACCTTCATGCCTCCTCCGGTGGATCCCGCACAGCCTCCGATAAGCATCAGAACCAGCAGAATTCCCTTGGACAGCTCCGGCCAAACGGAAAAGTCCACGGTGCTGTAGCCTGTTGTCGTCATTACGGAAGAAACCTGGAAAAAAGCAACGCGTATTATTTCGGGAAGTCCGGAGTAAAGATTACGGATATTAAACGCAATCACCGCAGTGGAAGCCAGAATAATACCGAGATAAACTCTAAGTTCAGTGCTCCCGAAGGCGGCCTTCAGCTTCCTTACAAGAAGAAGGTAATAAATATTGAAATTCACGCCGAAAAGCATCATAAACACGCCTATTACCCACTGAATGTAAGGCGAATATGATGCTATGCTGTCTCCCCTGATTCCGAATCCGCCCGTGCCTGCCGTACCGAAGGAATATACAAGACTCTCGAATAAAGACAGGCCGCCGCACAGCAGCAAGACAACCTCTATTAACGTAAGGCCTATGTACATAATATAGAGCAGCATTGCCGTGTCCTTCATTCTCGGAACGATTTTTCCGACAACAGGTCCCGGGGACTCAGCGCGCATGATGTGAATCGATCTGTCGGCAATGTTCGGTATTATCGCAAGTATGAATACAAGCACGCCCATGCCTCCGACCCAATGCGTGAATGAGCGCCAGAACAGAATTCCGTGGCTAAGCTTTGAAAGGTCCGGAATAATGGATGCTCCGGTGGTTGTAAAACCGCTTACGGTTTCAAAGAAAGCATCGATGTAATTCGGGATTTCGCCGCTTATGACAAACGGCATCGCTCCCAGAGCGGACATCGTCAGCCATCCGAGCGATACGATGACGAAGCCGTCGCGAGCATATATGGTCTTATTCTTTGTCCTGCAGACCAGAACAAGCAGTCCGCCCACAGCGGCGCAAACAGCCATTGTAATCAGTAAAGACCACACCGAGGCTTCTCCGTAAATCAGCGATACAAGCGCGGGCAGCGTCAGCAGCGCAGCCTCGGCAAGAACGAGAAGCCCTATGATCCTCAGTACCATACGATGGTTCAATGTTTTTTCCTCTCAGCCATTCTATTGATATTGTTTATTCCTCGGCGATGTCTCTGAGGTCCCCGAGCTTGTGTCCGGAGGACAAAACGACCACCCGGTCGCCGAAAAGAATCGAATCGGTACCGACGGGAATAAGCGGGACGCCTTCACGGATAATGCCTGCTATAAGAATGTTCTTCTTCAGCTTCATCTCCTTAAGCGGCACACCGATGAAGGGCAGCTCCTTGTCAACCCTGAACTCAATGGCTTCAGCTGTTTCGTCAAGGACCTTATAGAGAGCCTCGATGCCCGATCCCTCGGAATTCTTCAGCGCTCTGGCATAAGTTGCAATTTGGTTGGTTGCCGATGAATTCGGCGATACTATCGCGTCAAGGCCTATTTTTTCCGCAATCTGGACAAGCTCCTTGCGGTCTACCCTGGCAACCGCTTTTTTCACTCCGAGATTCATCGCGAAGATGGAGATAAGTATGTTCTGTTCATCTGAATTCGTCAGAGCTACAAATGCATCCGCGTCGGATATTCCCTCCTCAAGAAGAACCGACTGGCTGGCGCAATCTCCGCATATAACGGTTGCAGCGGGATCATTCAGCATGGTAACGAATTCTTCGCACTTTTCTCTCGAGGGATCTATTACCTTTACTCCGATGCCGGAGTCAAGCAGCTTTTTCGTAAGATAAAGCGTTGTTATTCCCGCACCGATAATCATAACGTTCTTGGCCGAACGCCTGAGGCTGCCGATCTTTTTTAAGAGCTTGTGCATCTCCTTGGGAGCTGCGGTAAGCGCTATTCTGTCGCCGACATGAAGCTCAAAGCCGCCTCTGGGTATAAACGTGATTCCCTCGCGCTGAATTGCGGTAATCAGGAAGCTCGCTCCGGTATTCTTTCTGAGGTCCGCCAGGCTTACCCCCACTATTTTGGAATCCTCGTGAAGGACAAGCTCGATAAGCTCGAATCTTCCTGAAAACGTTTCAATGTTTTCCGCACTCGGGAACTTAAGGATGTTGAAAATATCCGTTGCTGCAAGGCTTTCGGGGTTTATCGCCTCGGAAATATCCAGCTGACGGCAGATATAGGAAAGGCCGTCATCGTTGTTTTCGGGATTTCTTATTCTGGCAATTGTGTGCTCTGCTCCGAGCCTCTTTGCCAGAAGGCAAGCGAGCATGTTGGTATCGTCGTGATGGGTGCAGGCGATAAACAGCCTGCAGCTCCCCGCTCCCGCCTCCTTGAGGGCGTCTATGTCGGCACCGTTGCCGTTTAAGCATATAATGTCATATGAGTCGGTTATTTCATCAATGGCAGCCTGCGATTTATCGATTACGGTTATGTTGTGTTCCTCTTCGACAAGGTTAGCTACTATGGCGCTTCCGATTCTCCCGGCGCCGACCAATACAATTTTCATTCTATCTAGTTTCCTGATCTGTTATTGTTGCAGACAGCTGACGGTCAAAAAGCCGTACAAGGTCTCTGTTTTAATGCTCTGCGATATTATTTCTTTTCCGATGCGAACGGCAGCTCCGTCATTCTGAGCTTCGCGCAGCCATACGGGACAAATGCGATTTTTTCGGCTTCATCGGTGCGCTGCAGATTACGAGGGTGCGCCGCGCACACATATTTATATCCGGGCTCAAGTCCCCAATCGATCTTAGCCGCGTCGACACTGATTGTCACAGGCGCTTCGGTCGATGAAAACGGGACGGCTCCCGATCCTTTCCTCTCGATTTCGAGCTTCTGCTCTTTCCCGGCAAAGCCGTAATTCCAATCGGATTCGGGTACGAGATTATAATCGCAGAAGGGATATTTTCTTTCGACTCTGTTCCTTACGTATTCCGTCTTTTCCCATCTTGTCTTAACGGGGAGCGCAAATACAAGCGAGCCGCATCTCAGCGAATAAAGATTTCCGGTAGTACGTCTGATTTCGGGTACCGTATCAAAGCTTACCCTGATTTCCGTACGTCCTGCCCTGAACTCCGCAATGTGTACGGGGCCTGCGGGAACATTCTTTCCGAACACCTTCGCGTTTTTCGCGAAGGACGGGATATTATATTCGAGCTCGAAATCCGTATCGGCTTCAGCCTCGACGATGAAGCTTATTTCATTTTTGAAGGGATAATCCGACAGGACTTCAAGAGACACCGGCACACCCTTATGCACGATGCCGACCTTTGTCGGTATGGGAGTTACGACTCTGAGTCCGCGCTCCGAACGCATCACCGATGACAGCGCAAGCTTGGGCCAGCCCTGTCCGAAGTTTGCCGTGCAGCAGCCGTACTCAGGCTCGAGGCCGAAGAGCTGCGCTTCCCTTCCGTTTGTACCGAAGATCGGCTTACCTTTCTGGAACCTGCATGCGTTCTGATTTGTCGTCTGATCGTACTGATGGGTCCACATATCGTCGGAAACGGTCGCGGGCAGCGCATTGAACGCAACCTTTTCAAGTCTTTCGGCCCACTTGGAATCACCTGTCACGGCAAATAGCCACTCGTAAGAATACATAAGCTCGACTACGGAGCAAAGCTCAAAGCCGCGTATGGGAGAACGTCCGGAAAGACATTCGTCGCCGTGAAAGGCGCCTACCGGAGAACCGTGGTATTTTGTAAGAGTTTTATAAAGCTTTTCGGCATCATCGCGGTATTTTTCTCCCAGGAGTCCGCAGGACACAGCTTCTGCCTTCATCATCATTCCGATGTTTACAATGTGCGTCTCGTATGTCCAGTTGTTATACCAGGTGTCCCACCGATCCGACTCCGCGAGCCAGTTTGTTCCCTGCTCCCGAAGAATACGGGCCATATCCGTCATCCATTCCTCTTTGCCGTAAATCTCCGCAAGCCTATTCAGTGCAACAAAGGTTTCGAACCAGCGGGATTTTGCCCAGTTAAAGAGTCTGAAGGTACCGTTTGAGAGGCCCTCGTACCAGTTTTTCAGGGCTCTGTAAACCGCTCCGGGTATTCTCTCGTCTCCCGAGCAGTCGTAATACACAAACAATACCTTGGAAATAAGCTCGATTGCCCATGTATCGTATTTTTCTCTCGGAACGGCACCGTTAGGGCAGATCCAACCGTCATCGCTCTGACCGGCCAAAATAGCCTCGATATATCTCCCGGCTCTGGCAATCATATCCTTGTCACCGAGAAGATAAGCAAGCGGAACGAAGCCGTCGAGCCAGTACGGAACTCTTTCCCAGCCCTCTCTGTCGCCTCCGATCCAGGCACTGTCGCGGACATCAGGCCAGACCTTGTCAAGATTTCCGCAGAGTCCGGCCGCTTCAAGCTCAAGCTGCCTTCTGACCCAACCTGTTGGAGTTATTTCATTTGATGTTAAAAATGTATATTTCATGCCGGGATCCTCCGTTACTGTTTTCGCTTAAGAATAATAGCATCAAGACTGGGATTCGGCGTCTGCCCGGATAACAGTCTGTTTACGGTGGCAATGGGTGCTCCTTTTTTTGATCGACCGCGAGTATAACCTCTTTATTTATTCTTATTCAACATAGTATTATACCAAAAACTGCAACAAAAATCAAGAAAAATGGAAGATGGACTGCGTCCCAAAATTGACACCGGGTGTACTATCTGAACAGCAGGTACTATGATCCTGAGGTGGGAAAAGGTTTATATCTCCCGATACAACAGATGTTCTGACGGCCACACCTGGCGCACTGACAGACAAAAACCTTTGCGCAATAAGCGAATACAGGAATACTATGCGTGGTTATCTGACAAATTTGCCGAATTCTATCATCATCGGTCTGTCGGACAAAGGAAGATTTACAAGATGATATCCGCCGGGGGCCTTGTCAAACATGGTCTCCGGAATTTTATATACTGTTCCGTCGCAAAGGTCAATCAGCCTTATATCATCCGTCATGCCACCGACCATGAACGTTTCGGTTCCGGAATAAGACGATTTGAGAAGATCCGACGCATACCAGTAAACAAACGCCGCGGAGCCGTCAGGTCTCTCAAAGCCGCAGGTCTGAAGGCCAAAGTCCTTGGCATCATCGCCAAAGACATACGGGCTCTGTCCGGGTCTTGCTCTTACCGGCAGTACGCAGGGCTTCCATTCACCCTCAAAAACAGCCGCCAGCGTCTGCAGGGTTCTGTACGAAGGCTTTGGCGAATAATCGCCGACGCAGAAGCCGTTTTCATCAAACTGAGCTCCGAGAACACCGAAATATCCGTAGTCCAGATAGCTCGATGTGTCTCCTACAACGCCGCGCAGCGCTTCTATCATATCCATTGTTGAGAAGTACGATGTAAACTCCGCACCGTAATAAAGATCGATGCACAGGTGTCTCGCCATATATTTGACCTGTTTTTCCTCCGTCCAGGCGCCGGTTCTCAGTGCGCCGTGTCCGCCTCCGCGGGACTGCGTTCCGCTCTCTCCCTGAATAACCTTGAGTCCGGGCTTCAGTCTTTCGGCAAGAGAAACAAGAGACACAAGGTTGTCGCGCATCATCATATCCGAGGGAGTGTAGCAGTGATAGGTGATTGCGTCCGCGTCGTCAAGCATGCCGGCGGCGGCAGCCTCGCAGACATATGGAAGGTTTGCTCTGCACAGAGCTCCGACAAGAACGCGGGCGTTTTCATCGGCGCTCTTAATAACCTTGGCGGTAGATGCCGCAAACATTCCGTACTCCGTGGCACTTACACCGTGCTTCCAGCAATGCTTGCCGTCCGGTTCATTCCAGATTTCATAGTCGCGGATACGTCCCTTGAAATGACTGACGGTCGCATTTACGTAAGCGGCCCAGGCCGATTTTTCTTCATCGGTAAAAATGGGAGCTACGCCTACGGCTCCGAAAACCTCTTTTCCCATCTCGCTGTACAGCGGATTTCCGTAGCAAAGGCAGAGCCAGGGCTCCATTCCGTCTGATATAATTCTGTCGACTATCGAATCGAGCCAGGCAAAATCATATATTCCCTTTTCTTTTTCTGTTCTCAACCATCCCGACTGAAGTCTTACATGCTTTACACCGATGGCTGCAAGCTTGTCATAAGCTTTTTCCGGATCAAATACGTTTCTGTCAAGCTTTTCAAAGCCTATTCCCAGTCTGGAAAAAGAAATATCTTTCGGAGATTTCGGCGCGATGCTGCCTGCCTTTATAAGTCTGTACATATTATTCCTCCGCTAATTAAACGTTTACGTATATAGTTTTCAACTGTATTTATATAATTATACTATAAAACCGGTTCTTTTTCAAGTTTTTGTCCCGGCTGACGATGATGAAGCTTTTTTGATATTATATATCAAAGCCTCAGGACTCATTCTTTTCTTCGGAACAGTGCCGGAAGTGACATAACGATGGGCAGAAACGCCAGCGAAGCCAGACTGCGGCAGCCACGGCCGCGGGCGGGGAGCTCATCCGTATCCGTGTCAGGAGCTGCGGTTGTTTCGGGGGCTTCCGTTACGAAAACACGGTTTGCAGCGTCCTCCGCCTCCTCTGCGGTCTTACAGAAGGTTATCGACCTTATAAGCGTATATTCCCCTATGTTTCCTCTGTCCGTATACTCATTGAGATGCAGCTCGATTCCGTGAATCTTACCCGTCCATTTGCTCGCCTTTGACAAATCCGTAATTACGATGGAGTAACCGTCGGCATCGATTTTTCCGCTCTCGGTATCGATGACCCTCTGGTGGTTTTCCGAAGGCGTATATATCGCACCGTTTACAAACTGAAGGCCCAGACAGTGCTTTTCCTTCATCGTCGAATTTGTCTTGAAGCTCACAACTATGTACTTGTACTCATCGGCGGACAGGCCGGAAACCGAAAAATAGACGTGCTGGTTTCTCTCTTCCGTATTGGTAAGCTTCAGTGCGCCGTCTTCAAGCGTGATTTCCGTTCTGAAGGGATTGGAAATCACCTTCAGGTCATCCTCGCACGTGAACGTGAAATGAGTCCGACCCGAACCGACACCGTCTGAGGTCTTTGAAGGTCCCGCAGACAGGATAACGGAGTTTACAACACTTCTCTCGCTTCCGTCGCTCGGACGGTTCACGACCTTATATGTGTCGGACTGCGAGAGCTGTACCATTGCGGTGCTGCCTCCGCCGTCGAGAAGAAATGCAGTGACGATGCCGAGTCCCGAACAGACGTCATCGAGGTCGGAAATCTTAAGTCCGTCACTGTAGCCGCTCTGTCTTCCATCGTTTGTCAGCATGACGACTTTTCCGGCGGACGTGATTCCGAGCACTGTCATGGGATATTTAGTGGTATTTGAGGAATTCTGTGATTTTCCGTCTATAATTACCGGAATATGTCCGCCGACCGCGTTCTCCATCCGCTGCCAGAGGGCATCGTTTCCGAGCCTGTCCGTGACCTTGATATCTATGGTTATTTCATCGCCGACGGCGATTCCGTCAACCTTTCCGATAGCTGTGCCCCTTGCTGTGAGAACGATGCGGTTCTCCCGGAAGGCTTCTCTGTTTTCTCCGGGCTTTGAAATTGCGGTAACCTTTCCGGTGATGGTCTCTCCGTGTCTTACAGTATAAGGTTCGCAGTCGATGATGACCTCGTATGCATCGCTGAGAGCGTAATTCGTCGTTCCCGCTTTGTCCGAATACATAATGACCGCGTTGTTTGCGGGAAGGCGGTTCAAACCGTCTGCCGCAAGCTTTTTATTCTGCGTCGTGTCGGTAACCGTGATTCCCACAGCCGGCTTTCCGAGGACAGGAATGCCGTCCGGAGTAATACCGAAGGCATAGAAGTCGCCCTCGTAAGGCGTTTCCTGCTGTATATGTGCCGAACTCCAGATTTCGCCGTCGTACATATTGAATCCGCGGGGGACCGTATAGGTTTTGGTGGTGACGGGGTCCGAATAATCCTTATACGAGCTTCCGTTATTGCGTGAATGCGCATTCGTCATCCAGAGGTCCCCGTTGACAGCGCAAATGACCTTTCTGTCAGGGCGTTTGCTGATTTCAGCCGCCTGAGCAGAGGTTTTCTTCAGGCTGTTCGCAAAAGCTCCGCCGGGGACAACCTCGAAATACAGGTCGGGCTGCGAGGGATCGAATTCGACGATGTCGATTTCCTGACGGCCGAACGCCGACGATGACGAAAGTGAAATATGCGTTCCGGTTACCCCGTCATACAGCGTCGATGTTGTCCTGCCGGTTTCTCCGTCGAGCTTTTTTTCATTAACCGCCGATACGGAAAGCGCGTTTCCGAGCGCCGCAAGCGTCATCGCCGATGCAGCAAAAAGCGCCAATGCCTTTCCGAATCCAATACCTTTGCCTGCCATTGTTTTTTCCTTCCTTTTGGTTTTTCCAATGTATTGTAGCATATGTTTTGCGTAATGTCAACTTTTTTGACCGTATCAAAGCATTTGCTTTGCGGATTTTCCAAGAGTTATTATCCGTTTTTGTTTTTTCCTGTGAAGTCAGTTATAACAGAGGCCTCTGATGAAAGAAAACGGAGATTCATAAAAAGCACCGGACCTTTTATTTCTCCCCGTTTTCTTATTAGAATCACTTAAAACCGCTGCACCGAACGGCAAGCGGGAATTATGCCTTCTTTGCGAAGAACTCGTTGAGCTTATTTACAAGCTCGTCAGCGTCGGTTCCGTGAACGGCGCAGGCCTCCTCGATGGATTCACCTCTGGAGCAGGGGCAGCCGAGGCAATGCATTCCGATCTCAAGGAAGAAGGGAGCGCAGTTTTCGTCGATATCGAGAAGATCGCCGATGATAGTTTCTTTTGTTACAGTAACCATTTTATTATTTTTCCTTTTCTGTGTTTTTTTGAAAATTTTATCAAATAATCCGGCCATTTTATTAATCTCCGAATTTATTTTGCAATGTAAGCAGCGCGCGCCGCGGCAAGAAGCCTGTCGCGCTCAAAGGTTCTCAGTCTGGCCATCGCGTCGCAGGTTCTGGCCCATGTGACAGCGCCGTTTTCCGCACCGTAGTTGTTGGATTCGCTTCCGTAATAACCCCAGGCTATGATATTTCTTGCTCCGGCATCATAAATCGCCTCTGCGGCAAGCACAATATCCTCCTCGCTTCCGCGGGGGTTGGAATAGGTCTGAAGCCAGAGATTATGATCCTTGCCGTATTTTTCGCAAAGAGCCATGTTCTTTTCGGACTCGCTTCTGACAAAGTCGTAAATATTAAGCGACGGATCCTTTTTCTTTTTTCCGATCCAATACGGGTCGGAGCCTATATTGTCCATATACGGCAGAGCCGCAATCTTGTCGGCCTGTGAGAGGCTCATTCCGTAAGTGCCGATCATAACGCGGCCGGCGTTTTTCAGGCCGGCCGATTGGCTGTATTCCGGCATCTCGGCAGAATATCCCGCAGTCGGGTGGGGACCGAGATCCTCCGTCTCGTCATCGGGCGCTTCCGGCATTCTGTGTCCGTATTGCTTTTCAAAGCGCTCGCTGCAGATGGGGCAGGTACAGCCGTAGTATTTTTTTCCGTCGACGGTCTTGCCGGGAAGATGAGGTTCATCCCAGAATATCGTACGTCCGCCGATTCTGTAAACGGTATCGATCCAGTCTCTCGTAAACTGTCTGAACGCCGGGTGATTGACGCAGGCTCTGACAGGATCGGGATTTCCGTCCGACATGATAATATGCGCTTCCGGATGAAGCGCCAGGAAAAACGATTTGTCCCCGGGAGGGCCTCCGAGACCCCAGTTGTCTATCCAGGGCTCAAGTCCGGCCTCTTCGGACATGCCGATGAGTCTTGCCATCACTTCGGAGTGACGGTCCCAGTCAGTATGCGAAAAAGTATGAACGATCAGATCCATTCCGTGTACGGCCATATCCTGAAAATCGGCCGCCGCGTGATGAGGCATACGGTTTCCGTGATATGCCGCTCCGAGTCTTAAAAGCTTTTCAGACATTCTGTTCTCCTTCATCGGCTCCCGCATCCGCGGCGCCGTTCAGCGCCGCGGATGCGTACATACGTGTATTACTTTGAGAATTTCTTCTTGAGAGCCATGGCCTCTTTGGCCTTGGCGGCAATGTTCTCGGCGGTGAGTCCGTAGTGCTCGAGAAGAGCGGGGACCTTGCCGGAACGGCCGAATTCATCCATCGTGCCTACGCGAACTACGGGAACAGGGCACTTTGCAGCGGTTACGCCGCATACAGCCTCGCCGAGACCGCCGATGACGTTGTGCTCCTCAACGGTAACAATGCATCGGGTCTGCTTTGCGGAAGCGACGATTTCTTCCTCATCGATGGGCTTGATGGTGGCAACGTTTACTACTCTGGCCCCAATGCCCTCAGCCTTTAAGAGCTTGGCGGCATCGAGGGACATACCTACGGTAAGACCGGTGGCGTAGATGGTGACGTCGCGGCCCTTTGTGAGTCTGACGTTCTTTCCGACCTCGAACTTATAGGTTTCCTTGTCAAAGAGAACCGGAACGGCAAGTCTGCCGAGTCTCATGTAAACGGGGCCCTTGTAATTCAGCGCCCACTCAACGGCGGCTCTGGCCTCGGTGGCATCCGCGGGGTTGATGACAACCATTCCGGGAATGGTTCTCATGAGCGCGATGTCCTCAAGGCACTGGTGAGTAGCACCGTCTTCACCTACGGAAATACCTGCGTGAGTGGCGCAGATTTTTACGTTGAGGTGAGGATAGCCTATCATATTGCGGACCTGCTCAAAGGCACGTCCGGCGGCAAACATGGCAAAGCTGGAGCAGAATACGTTCATTCCGGAAGCAGCGATACCGGCAGCGACGGTAACCATGTTGCCCTCTGCAATGCCGCAGTCAAAGAATCTTTCGGGATATTTCTTCTTGAAGACACCGGTCTTGGTGGCTTCGGCGAGGTCGGCGTCGAGGACGACGAACTCGTTGGTTTCGGCAAGCTCTACGAGTGCGTTTCCGTAGGCTTCTCTTGTTGCGATTTTATCTGCCATTGTTCTTTCCTCCCTATCAGTCCGCGGCCTTGATCTCCGCAACGGCGGCGGCATACTGCTCATCGTTCGGAGCCTTGCCGTGCCAGCCGGCCTGGTTCTCCATGAAGGATACGCCCTTGCCCTTTACGGAATTCGCAATGATGATGCTGGGCTTGCCCTTGCACTTGCGGGCAGCCTTGAAGGCAGCCTCGAGGGATGCGAAATCGTGAGCGTCGGCAACGATTACGTTCCAGTTAAAGGCCTCAAACTTTTTGTCGTGAGGAGTGGGGTCGACAACGTCCTTGATGTTGCCGTCGATCTGGAGCATATTGAGGTCGAGAATCCAGCAGAGGTTGTCAAGGTTGTTGTGAGCGGCGAACATTGCAGCCTCCCAAACCTGACCCTCTTCGGATTCACCGTCGCCGAGGACGGAATATACTCTGTAATCCTTATTCTTAAGCTTGGCGGCGAGAGCCATTCCGCAGGAAGCGGATACGCCGAGACCGAGAGAGCCTGTGGACATATCAACTCCGGGAGTGTGCTTCATATCGGGGTGGCCCTGAAGGAAAGAATCAATCTGACGAAGCTTCTTGAGCTCTTCCTTGGGGAAATATCCTTTTTCTGCAAGAACCGCATAAAGAGCGGGTGCGGTATGGCCCTTGGAGAGAACGAGTCTGTCTCTGTCCTCCATCTGAGGGTTCTGGGGATCGACATTCATTTCCTCGTAATAGAGGTATGTCAGAATATCGGCGACGGAAAGCGATCCGCCCGGATGTCCGGAAGCGGCCGCGTGTACTTCCTCAAGAATGTCAAGGCGAACTTCCTTGGCAGTCTTCTGAAGCTTTTTCAGCTTAGCCTGATTCATGTTGTTTATTCCTTTCGGTATAAATAAAATATCGGTATAAATTTATATTTATATTTTAGTTATTCAAAATATATTTTATCATAATTTATGTGAAAAGTAAAGAAAAATCGTATATTAATATGGTTTTCGAAACCCGTTTTTTTATCATCACTGTTTTTTATCTCCGCCTCCATACCGAGAGCTCTGCCGTCTGTAACTTATCGGATTATGTTCCGTTTTTTCTTGGGGTTTAAGCCTTTCCCGGTATCTGTTGATTGCGAATTCGGATTCTAAGCTTATCGCTCCAAAATCCGACACCTCCGGAAAAAATCATATTGCAGCATAAAGGGCGGGCCCCCGGATGCCTGTTCAGTCAGGCACTCCTGTCCCACCCTTGGTTTTTATATAAGCCCGAAAGCCTCCGACAATCAATCGGTTTTTCGGTTCTTTTCCCTGAATTTTCGCCAAACCGCTTCAAACGGTTCGCGTCTGTCCGGCAGAGGTCTGACTTTTCTCCAGGCAACGGCAGGCTCCGCCGATACGGCGCCCTCGTTCTTAATATACACCGACTGAATCATATCCCTCTCCGCATTTCCGTCGACAGCGACAGAGCCGAAGCCGGGAATGATGCCGTCGGCACCGTCGCCGACATATAAGCATGAGCCTCTTGAAACGCCGATGCGTTCGGCGAAATCGATCATCGATGCGAGCACCGCCGCGCTTGTTTTGAGAGCATCGTAATATTCAAAGAACGATACCGTCCTCTCGGCATCAGCTGTTTTTCGGTCCTCGATTGCAGGTTCTGCAGTCACTGCGGCAAAAGGAAACGCATTTTCATCGATGCCGCATTTTGACTTGTTCTCGCCGGAATGATCCTTTTGTTTGTCATCCCCCATCCCTTCAAGCTCTGTAAGAACAGCCTCATAAAGCCTCTTCATTCCTGCTGTGCTTCTGATAGGGCCGGCAACGTCGCTCATGTCGGATTTCAGCTTGTCAAGACGGCTGCGCCAAAGCTCAGCTTCCGATGTTTTCGCATAGCTTACAAGCTTTCCGAACGTCCGGATATCTGCGGATTCAGGTGCCTCCGGGGGCAAGCAGCCGGATGCCGCTGCAGCTCCGAGTCCTTCTGAAATATATGCTGCCGCCCGCGCAGCTCCAACCTGTCCCGCATTCAGCGCGCTTCCGCCCGGACGCCTTATTCCGTGTGTGCCGGCACATTCGCCCACGGCGAAGAGCCCCGGAACAGAGGTCTGCCAGTTGCTGTCGACCTCAATACCGCCGTTATTATGCTGAGCGCAGAGTCTGATCTCGAGCATTTCCGTACGGAGCTCCACTCCCTTGGAGCGGTAGAAATCAACCGCAGGAGCGTTCATATGCTCAAGCCTGTCTATCGGCTTGCCAAAGCAAGCCTCGTTCCTTTTAAGATAATCAAAGGCCTCACATGAAAGTCCTTCAAAGCCTTTTTCAAGCCCCGAAGGATTTTTTGTAAAATCCAGATAAACCCGTCTTCCGAGAAGCACGGTCTCACGGTAAACGATCAGATCTATTTTTGAAGATCCTTCGATTTTCCCGCTGTCAAACGGCCATTGATATCCCTTCATGAACACCGATGAGACCGCATCGGCGGGATTTTTATACCACTCAGTCAGAAATTCACGTTCCGTACCGTCTTCATCGACGGAAACAAAGCGCGGCAGAGCCTGCATATATGTTCCCGATACATTCCAGCGAGGAGATACGGAAGCGAGGCCGTACTGCCACTCCGTCATATTTCTGAGCGATGCTCCCGCGTCCAGTGCAAGAGACGATGACCCGTGCTGGCTCTCCGGATACACACTGTCTTTATAAATTCCGGCAGGACCTCCGGTTGCGAGAATTACGTTTTCGCAGCGTATCAGACAGCTTTCCCCGGCATAGGAATCAAAGCAAATCAGCCCTGAAACATGGCCGTCTGTCTTTAAAACCTTCAGCGCACTGTGTTTATCCAGCACCGGAATATTTAAAATCTCTGCACGTTTTTCGAGCGCCTCGGTCATCATTTTTGACGTAAGGGGGCCCGCCGACGTTGCTCTGCCGTGCGTGTCGTGGTCCGTAATATACCCGGGATATTCACCAAATTCGTTTACCGGGAAAGGGACACCGACGGAGCAGAGATTCAAAAAGCAAGGAACAGACAACGCCGCCTCGCAAAGCGCGATGTCGCCGTCCACGGCGCCTCCGGAAAACAAATCGGCCGCCATTTCTCCAACGCTGTCCGGAGAATCTCCCGCCAGCGAAAGCTTATAATATGTCTGTTTATCGCTCCCCGCATTTCTGGAGGTACCGGAATTTTTATTTTCAGTTACTATCGCAACATTTACACCTGCCTCGGCAAGCCGGCATGCCACCGCATACCCCGCTGCTCCGGTACCGACCACAACAGCCTTATACTCAATAATTCTCATTTTATCTCCATTCTTGGCGGAGTGAAAGGGATTCGAACCCTTGTGAGATTGCTCTCAAACGGTTTTCAAGAACATTATCTATCGTCCCTCTACGTCCCTGTTTTGCCGCTTTTCGTCACTCTTTTTCTAACGGTTTCGGAAACCCCCCCGAAATTTGTTAGAAAAGTGTTAGAAAAATATCTCCTTGAAAAGCTTGTTGACATTTATGCTTTATAATATTTTTGCTTTGAACTTTTTGGCTTTTCCGGAATCGTCATTTTTAGTTTTCCCGACTCAACCAAAGGGGCTATTATTTTTTGCATTACATAAATTCTTGATTTGCCGATAAAAGCTATCAATTCTGCTCTTGATTTCGGATCAGAACAAAAGTTTATTATATCATTCTCGGTTATAGTTCCATTCGCGAAATATCCGTTTTTAAGAACGACCTTGAACTCTCCGTGAACGACGGAAAATTCCGGTGACGGAATTCCAGCCTCAGCACATTCTTTGCGCATCGTCGGAATTCCGGAATATCTGTTCTCCGTGATTTTCATAAGTTCAAGGATGTTGGCAAGCACAGCATTTCTTGTTTCGGGATGGATTTTCCCAAGGGAATCGACACTGATTTTTCCATACAAACCGCCGCTGTTGGTTATTTCCATTCGGTCACGATACATTTCAATTCGAATCGGTGTATTCTCGGAATGAATACTGTAATCGCGGTGAACAAGTGCGTTCAGGATAGCTTCGCGAACAGCCTTCATTGGATATTCGGATTTATCTACACGCTTTCCGTTGTCGTCAATGATTGTTTTGGTCCTGCTGTTTTTCCGCACAAACTCTACTGCATCTTCCAGCATGTCGGAAATTGGTCCGGTAATTCGCTTATTATCAATAAAACGTTCTCCGTCATCGCCGGTATCACCCATTTCCGTTCCGGGAAGTGAAACGGCAATGATACAAAGCTGCGGGAAGAATGTTTGCGGATATTTTGAGAATGTCATCAATCCGGCAACCGTGGGAACAGCATTGCTTGTCACGCCCATCAATTCCAATATCTCGGCGTCCGATACATTTTCAGAAAGATTTTTTCTTTCTTGCTTAACTGACGAAAGATAGTTTTTCAGATTTTCTTCGTCCAGTAATTGAACTCGTGCATTGTCCACAGTACGAATATCATCGCGTATTCTTTTGCGGAATGCCTCGTAACTATATATTTCATACTCGCTCATCGGTTCGTCAGACTCGCCGACACGAACATACGATCCTTTTATACGTCCGACTCCTTTGTAATATACAGGACGATCTGCGACGTCAACTCCCGGAATTTCGGCTGACACAACCGTTTTACCATCATAATCGCATACCGTGAACAAAGCTCTTACAGGCGGTTCCATCTGCTTGCACTGTTCGGTTACTTTCTTTTGTAAATCTTGTGCATCATAAACACCTGTTACCGTGTACCCGTTCGATTCATCAATTCCAAACAGAATGATTCCTCCGTCATCCTGATTGGAAAAAGACGATAATGTATCAAAAAGTCTTGTCGGACACCTTTTTTCGGCACATTTTAATTCTATAGTTTGTTTTTCTGTCTTCTGTCGGCGAATGTCATCAATGATTTGTACTAATTCTATCGTTTGCATTTACCATTCTCCTTTGCAATTTTGCTTATATTATATCACAAAAATCGACTTTGTCAATAGTTTGATAACTAAGATTCAAAATCTGACAATTAAACTGCGGGTTTGATAACTAAGATTCAAAATCTGACAACTCATTTTCAAAATCGTTCGTTTTTACTTATGCCCACTCCTTTATCAGTTAATCGAGAGAAATCGGCAGGCGCGTAGATCTGCCAATCCTCATAAAAAGCGAAATCCGGCGTTCGTTCATA
>JAKSPQ010000179.1 GCA_024404665.1 Clostridia bacterium | reverse complement strand
AATGCCTTTTTATTAAAGCCGCGGATTTCCGGAGTGTTCTTGAATCACTTACCGCCAGAACCATAAAATACAATTCCGATATTACACAAAAATCCGGCAGAGTCTGTGTCGTCGGCGATATGACGGCGGAACAGATACATTTCATCGCAGACAACTATGAAAAACTGCCGTTTTCTTCACCGGATGAAATCGCAGAAAAAGTTAAGCGGATAAACCCGGATATCCTTTTGTTCCCCGCAACTGCGGAGGGACGGGAAACAGCCCCTGCGGTGGCTGCCAAGCTTGAATGCGGTCTTTGTGCCGACTGTACCGGGATTGAATATGACGGTGAAAAGATGATTATGTACCGTCCGGCCAAGGGAGGAGACATAATCGCAAAAATCGTCAGCAACACTCGGCCACAGATGGCTACGGTGAGAGTAAATACCGATTCCGTAAAGAATATTATAGGTGTCGGTATGGGAGCATCGGGCAGACTGGCGGAGATCAAAGAATTGGCATCGGCATTATGCGCAGAAATCTGTGCTTCAAGGGCTGCCGTGGATAACGGTATTCTGCCTTATGAATGCCAGGTCGGACTAACCGGGAAACAGATTTCCCCACACATTTACATTGCGCTCGGCATTTCCGGACAAATTCAGCATATAAGCGGAATAATGAATGCCGGTTATATAATTGCGGTGAATAGCGACAAAAATGCCCGAATATTCGACTATGCTGATTTCGGCATAGTATCGGACATAAGTGAATTTTTAGCAAACAGCAAATACAAAATAAACATTAACGGGAGAAAATGAAAATGAAAAAAATCTTAGCTGTTTTACTGACCCTGTGCTTCCTCCTTCCCATGGCAGTCGGATGCGCCGACCAATCCGAAAACAATCCCGGAACAACCGAATCCGTCCCGGTATCAACTCCCATAGCCGAAGACGAAACTTCAGAAAAAGAGCTTGATATAAAAATCCCCGACGGAACCAACTACGGCGGCATCGATTTCAATTATCTCTATGATACACGCGTAACAAACGATTTTGTTGTTGCCGAAGTGAATGGCGAGGCCATTAATGATGCTATTTATAACCGCAATTTATCTGTTGAGAACCGTCTCGGCATAAAATTCAACTGGATCGGAAAAAACGGATCCTGGAATGTTATGGATCACACAAATGCTATCGAAAGCTCTGTAAAAAGCGGTTTACATGAATATGATGCAATTTCCGGCGAGCTCGCCGTGCTCATGATTATTATAACAAACGGTTATTTGCTCAATGTCTACGACATGCCGTACATTGATCTTTCTGCACCGTGGTGGAACGATAAGGCCGCGAGTACTCTTACTGTAAATGAAAACTGCTTCCTCGCCCTCGGCGACTCATCGCTCACTTCATATAAGAATACTTTCTGTATGTTTTTCAACAAAAAAGTGACAGCGGATCACAATATTACCGGGATATACGACATGGTAAACAACAACCAATGGACGCTTGACCAGCTTGTCGCGCTTTCAAAGGATATGTACATCGACGTAAACGGAGACGGCATATCCGGACTTGAAGACAGTTTCGGATTTGTATCTGCCTACGACAACCACATGAGAAACTGGATGGTAGCTCTTAATACGCCAATAATTCAAATTGACGACAGCGGCCTTATGGAAATCTGCTTCATTAACGACAGAACCATAAGCGGATTTGAAAAGCTCTACGATTTGTATCACGCACCTTCGTCAAACTTCAGTGACACAACAATATCAAGTCCTGATGCAAAAAATGTCCCCACAATCTTTACGGAGAATCGCACACTGTTCATGAGCGGATATCTTAATACCGCCTCATTGCTTAGAACTACCGACTGCAATTTCGGTATCATTCCTTACCCGAAGTATGATGAAGATCAGGAAAACTACAGAACATCAGTTCACAATTCGGTAGAAATGATTTGTTTCCCCACAACGCTTACAAATGCAAAAGATATAGAAAAAAGCTCAATTGTTTCCGAAGCACTGGCTTACGAAGCGTGGAAATCCGTCTCTCCTCTCTACTGCGAAATCGTTCTCAAATACAGGAATACAACCGATTACGAATCCGCAAAAATGGTTGAGCTTATTATGAATTCGGTGCTCTTCGATATCGGATGGTGTCATTCCACAGCGCTTCAGAATTGCGGTATGGTTTATGAAAAATGCATAAAAGGCAATCAAAAAAACATTTCCGTTTATTGGCGTGGCTTGTCCAAATCGGTTCAAAGCTCACTCAACGATCTGAATAAAGCATATCAGTCAATGCAGTAACTTCTTGATAACTGACATAGTTTTTATTCTTGATGCATACGTCCCAATCACTTTCAGAACATTATGCTTTGGGTTTGGATCCGAACAAGCGATTTCTTTCTCCCGATTCAAAGCCATAGCGCCAATCTAATAGCTTCTCAGCCGCCTGCGTATCGTCAGGCGGCTTTTGTATGTGAAACGCTGTCCGGCCCCTCTGTGAGCCTGTAAGAGGCCTTTTTGAAGGGGTCAGACATCAAACAAGCTTGTGACCGTGCAAAATACCGATTCATACAAAACAGCAACCTCAGAATCAACGGCCGATTATCTCCCTTTTATCTTGATTTTTGCTGCTGTTTCTGATATAATTAATGTTGTAAAAAAGCAGCACATGAGGTTATCATAGAAATATGTCGAATCATTCACTGTAACAGATACCGTTGTTTGGGATTATCACCGATGCTTTTCGAACTGATTCCATTCAGTCGGCCGGTATCAAATATTTGGGGTGAATAATCCGTTGCTTACGTAACTGACTCCGCACGCAACAAACCATGAAAGCCCGATTCTGCCTGTCAGGGATTTCAGCTCCCGACATCCCGTCAAACAGTACGGGCAGCTGAGAGAACAACAATAATATAACAGGACCGGCAAAGACAGACAAGAGCGCACATTCTCGGAACAGCCCGGAACCTTCTTCCTAAAGGAGACATGACATGGGATTAATTGAAAAACTGAAAAAACTGTTCGTAAAAAGGCAGCCTGAGGCTCCGGTATATATTGTCGATGACGGCCTCGGCATCGAGGGATCCGACGGCGAAGGCGAAGCTGCCGCCGACAATGACAGCGGGCTCATCGGCTTCAGATACAGCTATAACGGCAGCATCGGCGGAAACAGCTACTCCGTGACCGTTAAAAGGAACGAAGGCGGCTTCGTTTTCGAATACGACGCTATGGAGCACAGCGATATGGGCGAGCTCTCGCTCGGCTTGAGCTCCGGGTTTGTATCCGAGCTCGACCGCATCTGCAGGAAGCACCGGATTACACGCTGGAACGGCTTTTCCAAATATGCAAAACACGTGTGTGACGGCGACGGCTTTTCTCTCTATGCGAACTACGCCGACGGAAAAAGCGTCTCCGCGTCCGGAAACAATGCATATCCCTCCGGCTTCGGAGCTTTTGAAAAAGAGATCAATGTGCTGTTTTCTCCGGTGATCGAAGAGGTTCTGGAGGCCGGCAGAAAAAGAATCATCGAGGGCGGCATCAGGGGCAACATCGAAAGCTATATGATTAATTTTGAGGGAAAAGGCGCCGCCGGGAATAACAAGTACTGCTTTTTTGTAACGCAAAGCGGAATCCGGGACAAAAACGTCGATATCAGAATAGAATC
>JAKSPQ010000178.1 GCA_024404665.1 Clostridia bacterium | reverse complement strand
CTGCAAAGAATTCAGAGAGCAGCTCGCGGACCCGGACTTCGAGGGCTTCTGCCACTGCATGCTCTATTACAAGCCCCGTGAAGCCAAAAAGGAGGAAACCTGAAATGTCAGAAATAAAAATCACAGCCGTAAACTTCGAGAGCGAGGTTAAGAATTCGGATATTCCGGTTCTGCTTGATTTCTGGGCCACCTGGTGCGGCCCCTGCAGAATGATTGCCCCCTTCGTCGAAAAGCTCGCCGATGAATTCGAAGGTACGCTCAAGGTCGGCAAGATCAACGTCGACGAAGAGCCCGCTCTTGCCGGAGCCTTCGGAATTGACAGCATTCCGACGCTGGTTGTTATGAAAAACGGTCAGGCCTTAAAAACAGTCATAGGATACAGAAGCTACAACGAGCTTAAAAAGCTTCTCTCAGACTGCGGAATTGCATGACCCCCGCTTCATCACGGGTTTTGCCGCAGTTATTCGCGTACTGTTTATTTATAAAAAACGTCGGGAGTGATTCCGGCGTTTCTTATTTATTCTTTCTTAGGAAGCTCCGTTTATGCTTTTTCGGAAAGGAATGCTCCGACAGCGTTCTTTATCCTAAGAAAATCGTTTGTTAAGACAGTATCCACACCCATATTTAGGAACTCACGGCATTCTGCCGGATCGTCGCTGTAGAAGACGTTGCATAAGATGCCGTTGGCATGAGCCTTATCTATCATGTCACGATTTATCCAGGGCTTGAAAAGCTGAAGCTTATAGCAGCCGTTTTCTATGGCACGCTCAACGATTTGTCCCTTAAGCGGATCGGGGCCCGCTCCCTGACAGCGCCTGATATGAGGCGCGACTCTTCCGACCTGACGCTGGAAGGCATCGTTTCCGCTCATAAGGTAGCAGCGGTCCGTCACTCCGTAAGACTCAATCAGGGAAAGCATCTTTTTAAGCAGCGCTGGGTCGTATTCGCCCTGATCCCCGGGTGTTTTCACATGAATGTTCATTACGCAGAGGCCTGCGAATTTCGCCAGAATATCCTCAAATTTCAGTATTCTGAGTCCCGCAAAGGTATCGCTCTTTTTTATGCCGAAATCCAAATTCAGAAGCTCGCCGTATGTATGCTCATAAATCTTTCCGGTCCCGTCGGACACCCTGTCGAGCTTTGAATCGTGTATCGAGACTATCTCTCCGTCGGACGTATACCAGAGATCGAATTCGATTTCATCGGCTCCCGAGGCAATCGCGGCGCCGAATGCGGGCATTGAATTTTCCGGCGCTATCGAACGGAATCCCCTGTGCGCGCATACCCTGGGATAGGGCATGGTGTCGTCATCGGGGCAGAGTGCCGGACCCTTACAAATGATTTTTCCGGGCTGTATTACCGTATTTTCGCAAAAGTCATTCATTTTTCCGTTTTCCTCAAAGGTCCGAAGGTCATTCCGCTCCGTCTTCACCGAGTCCATCGTACATATAGCTGTTCCAGGAGAAGTTCTTCCATGTGTTTTTATGGAGTCGGTGCATCTCCTCTGTCAGAATTACGCACTTTGACGCGCATTTTTCTTCCGGGAAGAAATCGTACATTCCCTCCGGGAAATAATGCGTAAAATATGAAAGATCGGTTTCTATGAGAAGCGTAAACACGGCATCGTAGCCGGCATCGAGAGAGAAGGGCTCGCCGTATTTGGTTCCTCTGAAATGAATTCCGCTGTGGTCAACGGTAAATGTTCCTTTTCCGCAAAGCTCGGAGGTTGCCATATGCCCGATATAGTGGTATTTCGGAATGCAGCCGATGGCGACCTCGCAGGAGAAGGAATAATTCGGATCGTTTCTTATGTCCTTAATTATCTGCATACGCTCCCATTTTTCCCAATCAAGCGGAGATTCGAAAACGACGGAATCCTCGGAAATCGGCTGAATCGCATAATAATCGTCAACAAAGCCCCCGTTGCCGCAATTCGTGCAGCGGACATTGTTGCCCTCTGACACAATCGTCAGGTCCTTTCCGCACTTGGGACATCTGAAGAAGACCGTATCGTAACCGGCAGCCGCGCGGCCGCGCATCTTTTTCCATTTGATTCCCATCTCCCTGCTCCAGGCATAATCGTCGTGCTTGAAAGCAAGATTGATGGCGTCTTCTATTTCCTCCGCAGTCATGGATTCGAGCTGCTCGGGAGTAAAGAGAAGCTTCAGAGTGACCTCGGTTCTGCCTGCCCTCTCCTCAAGCCAGTGCTTGGGGCATGTCAGAGACTGTCCTCTGAGCTCTCCGAAATACACGGGAATCTTATAATGCTTTATAAATCTTCCGGTTCCGGGGACTATCGGCTGATTGTCTCCGTAAAGCGTGCTTACGCCTTCCGGGGCAAAGCAGACTGTGCCGCCCTTCATGATAATGGAGTTCATAGCCTTTATTCCGGCAAGGTCCGACGCGAAGTTCTTTTTCGGAAGAATTCTGTTGAGTCTGAAAACGGTATGAAGATGGCTTCTGAAGTGCTCAACGTATCCCGCGACGATGCTGAGTCTTCTGGGGTACGTTGCGGCCATCATATAAGCATGGTCAAGTCGCGACAGGTGATTCCAAATAAGAAAACAAGGGCCCTTGCAGTCGTTGATATCGTCCTCGATTTTTATTACGGGCTTGTATTTTTTCATAATAAAGCCAGCCATGAGGAACCAGTATACGAAATAGATGAGTTTGCTGGGAGGCAGAATTTTCTTCTTGGCCAATTTTTCCTGAAGAGTAAGCTCTCCCTTCTTCAGTGCCTTCTCCTCTTCCCGTTTGGCTCTTTCGCCGTTTTTTCTGACTGTTTCCTCGTCATATTTCAGAAAATACTGCGCTGTTTTGGGTACCTTCTTTTCTTTTTCCATTTATCGGACTCCTGTAAGATAAAAAATACGGTATATGACCGTTATTTAACGTATTTGGAAGCGATTTTCAAAAGGCGCGGGTATGTGATTGGCGTTCCGCATATTACCGATGACGGCCTGTCAAGCGTTAAGGGACTTCCGTCCGCGGCGGTGATGATTCCTCCGGCTTCCTCTACTATGAGCTTTCCGGCAGCATAATCCCAGGGCTGAAGAATCAGCTCGAAGAACAGATCGCAGGAGCCCGTTGCAACCGAACAGAGATCGATGGCCGCGGAGCCGGTTCTGTGAATATCGACGCAGCTGCAGAACACCTCTCTCGCCATGCTGAAGGTCTTCTCCGACAGGGTATCCTTGTAATACGGGCAGGTTCCGTAGACAGCCACGGACATCTCCATCGGCCTGTCCGAAACGCTCACGCGTCTGTCGTCCTCATAGCAGCCCTCTCCCGCGGCAGCATGCACAAGCTTTCCGGAATAGGGATTGTAAACGGCTCCGTAGACGACTTTGCCTTCAGACACCGCGCCGACGGAAATGCAGGACATGCGGCAGTTGTGAATAAAATTGGTTGTTCCGTCAATCGGATCGATGATGAAGCAGAGCTCTCCGTTCAAAAGACTCTCGTCGTTTTCCTTTTCCTCACCGATAAATCCCGCAGAGGGAAAAGCCTCCTTCAGAGAATCGATGATATACTTTTGTACCGCAATATCGTAATCGGTTACAAAATTTTGTGTTCCGGGCTTTGAATGCAGGCAATCGGGCGATTCAGGGTCATGCGCCGAGAGAATAATTTCTCCGGCACGCCTCATTATGCGCGCTGTAACCTCATATAAGCGCTTTGAGTCATATTTCA
>JAKSPQ010000177.1 GCA_024404665.1 Clostridia bacterium | reverse complement strand
TCGGGCGGATTCGGGACTTTCACCCATTGAAACATGCGCCCGCTGGGCGCACAAGAAAATATCCGAACCCGTTGCCGATAAGCTTTGGGTTCGGATATATACCTTTTGGCGGAGCGAAAGGGAGTCGAACTCCGATGAACAGTGGCCTTGGGGTTGTCCGGGAATCCGATTATCAGTTGAGATATCTCCGCATAAGGGTTATCGGGCTTTCAACCGTTCTTCCGACCTGTTCCTTAACGGATTCAAGTCCGTTTTCAACAACATACCCCTCTATTTCGGGACAGACAAGCATTTCAATATCATTGTAAGCATCCCCGGTCGCGATAATCTTATCCGGCTCAATTTCGGCTATTTCAATAAGCTTTTTTATTCCGGCAGCCTTTGACACTCCGGCCGCAACATAGTCCGAGCCCATACGGCTGGACGATTTTCCGGTAAGCCTTCCGCCTGTAAGCTTTTCGACGGCTTCGTTCATTGAAAGGTTTACGTCTTTTTCTTTATAAATGCAGCAAAATTCAATTACATCTCCGAAGACGGTGCTGCCGAAGACGAGGCCGCGGCCGTCATCGGTGACATCAAGCTTATCCGGGACACAGTATGCCGAAAGATGCCCCTCAACGGCATCGATGCGGGGACCGTCGCCGACATAGTCCCTCAGATACTCCAGAGCCTTGACGATATCGGCAGGATTGAGCGCCCTGTACCACTTTATTCTGTAATCCGATGTCGCCACCAGCGCGCCGTTGTCGCAGACCACGTAGTCCGGCCGGAACTTCTGACGAAGGAGGGTGGAACGGATGCTGGCCATCGGTCTTCCGGTTACAACCACAAACAGGTTGCCGGCAGCCTGCCAATCCGCTATTGTCTTTTCAAGCTCCTCTCCGGTATGAGGTGAAACGGTTCCGTCGTAATCAGTGGCATATAAAATCATTTTTTCATGCGCGGACTTGTTTGTCCGCAACTCTCCCGCTATTAATCAACAGTCTATATAATACCATTTTTTCACGGAAGTGTCAATAACAAGCGGCAAAAAAGTTGCTTTATTGCCGTCCGCGGCCCATTCTCCCGAAACAATTACGGGCTTATAACAATAAAACCGAGGAATATGAAACAAACAATTGAAATGCTCCTCATTCCGTGGTATAATAGAAAATGAACATAAAAAACGGATCGGAAGGAAACGGTCCGATCCGTCGCCGGCGTTTTTTAAGAAGCAGCCGCTGACCGCAAGAGCCACGGATACCGAAACAATATTCGACAGGAGATTGTTAACCGCATGAAAACCATGCCAAACGAAAAAGAGATCATTATAACCGATGAAGAATCTGCCGTCCGCCCGACAGCCGCTCCGACCGTTGCCACGGACATTACCTCAGACAGCGAGCTTGCGGATGCTCTGCTTTCAGGCGTCATCGACGATCCCTCGCATCCTTTTGCGCTTCTCTTCTCCTATAATGGCCGGCGAACCGTGGTATGCCGCGGATATACAGGCGACGGTCACGGCGGCGTCGGCGATGCCATCGGCACGGACACGCGCTTCAGGCTTGCGTCCGTTACCAAGCAGCTGGTCGCAAGAGCAGTGACAGCGCTTGTATTTCAGGGCAAAATGGACTTTGACGACGGCATCCGCACCTTCTTCCCCTCTCTTCCGGACGTATATGAAGCCGTCACCGTGCGCATGCTCCTAAACCACACCTCGGGCATCCCGAATTACGAGGCGATGCCGGACGACGGAAGCGGCCTGCAGGTCGTCGACACCGATGTTCCCGTCTACCTCGCGACACGGCACAAGACCTATTTCACTCCCGGAAGCGATTACAGGTACAGCAATTCGGGCTTTGTCCTGCTGGGACTCATCGTCGAAAAGGTATCGGGAATGTCTCTTTCGGAGGCTATGAAGACGCTCGTATTTGATCCCGCCGGAATGGAAAAAACACTTGTAAACATACAGGGAAAAACCGTTATTCCCAAGCGGGCATACGGACACAGGACGGAAAACGGCAGCGTTACTGAGCGCGACCAGTACAGATGGAGCGCCACTGTCGGCGACGGCGGCGTCTATTCCTGCCTTGAGGACCTTGACCTCTGGATCGACGATATGCTGAAAAACAACGAGAGACTGTCGGGAAGCATGCTGAAGGACGTCATGCTACCCGGAGGAGCAATGACCGGATACGGAATGGGTATAAGACTGAAAAAGGCTGCCGGAAAAAGAATCATCTGTCACACTGGCGAAACCATAGGGTTCCGCAGCGCCGTGATGTTCTCCCCCGACATTCCTCTGCGGCTGGTTTTTCTGACCAATCGCGAGGTAAATGAGCCCTTTGACGTCATAAATATCGCTTTGAAGACGGTTTTCGGCGAATCGCTCGAAACACCGATTCAGATTTAAGGAGGCCGCGATGAAATCCGAAAAGCTTGACGGAAAGAAGATAATTTTCATAGGAAACAGCTTCATCTATTACGGAGGCTGTGTCGACGTACGAAATCCCAAGCCCTCCGTCGATGACCGCGGATATTTCGAGGAGCTCTGCCGTGCAAACGGCGAAACGGTCAGCGTCACTGACGCGACCTACGGAGGCCATCATTTTTACGATTTCGTCGATAAATGCTTCTGCGGGGGCGCATCCACGCACGAGGGCGGCAGCGACCTGCTTGCGGGCCTTGAGCTTGCCTCATACGACTACATCGTGATGGCCGAATCCGGCGACCGTTTCGGCGATGATGCCACGCACGGCAGCACCGTGGATAATTTCAGAAAAATCCGCCGCCGTTTCATCGATGCCGGCTGCAGAGGCAAATTCGTCTATTGCATACACACTTACCCTTATACATCAAAAAAATTTTACTGCGATTTCGCCGTCTCGCAGGCCGAGGAACTGAAAAAAGAGGGCGTAATAACCGTCAACTGGGGAGCTCCGATATACGAAGCGATGTCGTCCGGAAGCATTCCGGGAACAGACACTTCCTTTGACAAAAACACTTTTATCGTCAAACAGTCAGCCAAGGACGGCTACCATCCGAACCTGCTGACCGGATACCTCTCCGCCCTTGCGGTAAGACATGTGATAACAGGCGAAAGCTCCGAGGGCCAGCCATATGAATTCTGCTCCACCGTCAGGGATTTTGACGATTACTACGGCAAATATTACGGTTTTGAAGGCTCTACGGGAAACTTCAGAGAGGTATTTGCTTCTCCCGATGCAATGCTCGCTCTTCAAAAGCTTGTCGACAAATACAACCCTGCTTAAATGACTTGCCCTGAATAAACCTCCGGTTTTCAAATGCATTCGCGAACCTCACTCTCGGTCCCGCCGATGATAAAAAAAGTCTTGACAAAACGATGCAATTGTGGTATTATATTTGAGTAAATTCGGAGGGATATTTCGCCTGCGGCGAATGTTCCGAAGCGGGCGGCTTGCGCCGCGGCTGCTTCTCAATCCCCTCCGGACATATAATATCCGGAGGGATATCGAAGCGGTCATAACGAGGCGGTCTTGAAAACCGTTTGAGAGCAATCTCACAAGGGTTCGAATCCCTTTCCCTCCGCCAAACAGCCGCTCCGAAAGCAATTTCGGAGCGGTTTTGCTATTATTTTCAGCGCTTTTTGTGGTATAATACATGGGAAGAAGACAAATCAGAATATGCAGTGATAAAAACAAACGTTTTATGGGCGAAAAAGAATCTCTTTGAAAGGAAACGGAATCCCTGTATGGATACTTATGATACAATTTA
>JAKSPQ010000176.1 GCA_024404665.1 Clostridia bacterium | reverse complement strand
GAGAGTCCGGGATGATGAGAGCCGGGCGGGAAACAAGCTGTCAAATGGACCGCTGAGGGCACAGTCAAATGCGTTTTCCGCAAAGTATTCTGTGACGTAAGGCAGACGTAACCTGCCCGGGATATGTTTGTATCCTAAAAGAGCACGGTTTTCCGTGAATTCAAGGTGGCACCGCGGATAGTCCGGTACTATCATGTACCGTTATTCGTCCTTGACAGATAGCTTTTTCTGTCATGGGCGATTTTTGTTTTCAGGTCTTTGACAGAAATGCCGAAGACCTGTTTTTTATCGGAGGAAAGAGAAATGAGGATTGTGCCGGACCTTAATTATGTCAGAGAGCTTGCCGCAGGAGGCGAGTATAATGTCATACCGCTGAGCTGCGAAATACTTTCGGATTTCACGACGCCCATCGAAGCCATGAGAATACTGAAAAACGTGTCCACGCACTGCTATATGCTGGAGTCCGCTCAGGCCAACGAGACCTGGGGCCGCTATACGTTTCTCGGCTTTGATCCCGTGACCGAGATAACCTGCAGGGACGGGGAAATGAGGGTCGGAACGCTTAAGATACATACGGACAACCCCTCGGAACAGTTAAGACAGATTCTGTCGGAATATAAGTCACCCCGATTTGAAAGCCTTCCTTCTTTCACCGGAGGTCTCGTGGGTTATTTTTCATATGATTATCTCGGATACAGCGAGCCGTCTGTCCGCTGCAGCGTCGATGATACCGAAAACTTCAAGGACGTCGATCTCATGCTTTTCGATAAGGTCATAGCCTTTGACAATCTGAAGCAGAAGATAATACTCATCGTCAATATGTCTCTCGATGACGTCGATACGGGCTACAACAGGGCCGTCATGGAGCTTGAACGTCTTGCGATGCTGCTCCGTCACGGAGAGAAGAAAAAAGAGCCTGCGGGACGGCTCACAGGCCCCGTGACGCCGCTTTTTGACAAAGAGCAGTTCTGCGAAATGGTCGAAAAAGCAAAATATCATATAAGAGAGGGCGACATATTCCAGATAGTGCTTTCAAACAGACTGAGCGCCCCGTTTGAGGGAAGCCTTCTCAATACCTACAGGATGCTCAGGACGATAAATCCGTCCCCCTACATGTTCTATTTTTCGGGAACCGACGTGGAGGTTGCCGGCGCATCTCCCGAAACGCTTGTAAAGCTTGAAAACGGTGTGCTTCACACCTTCCCGCTCGCCGGAACAAGACCCCGCGGAAAAACGGCGGAGGAGGACATCGCTCTCGAAAAAGAGCTGCTGGCGGACGAAAAGGAGCTTGCAGAGCACAATATGCTCGTCGATCTCGGAAGAAACGATCTCGGAAAAATCAGCCGCTTCGGAACGGTCTCCGTCGAAAAGCTGCACTCGATAGAAAGATACTCTCACGTAATGCATATCGGTTCTACGGTGAGAGGCGAAATAAAGCCGGACAGGGATGCTCTGGACGCCATCGAGGCCGTACTGCCGGCCGGAACGCTTTCCGGAGCGCCGAAGATTATGGCCTGCCGTCTCATCGGCGAGCTTGAAAACAATAAGCGCGGTATTTACGGAGGGGCCATCGGTTATATCGATTTTACCGGTAATATGGATACGTGCATAGCCATTCGCATTGCCTACAGGAAAAACGGAAAGGTTTTTGTCAGAAGCGGAGCGGGAATCGTTGCGGATTCGGTTCCGGAAAAGGAATTCGAGGAATGCATGAACAAGGCGAGAGCTTCGCTGAAGGCGCTTGAAATGGCGGGGGAGGCAGAGGAATGATACTGCTTATAGACAATTACGACAGCTTTTCATACAACCTTTACCAGCTCATCGGAGAGCTGGAGCCCGACATCCGCGTGATAAGAAATGACGAGCTGACAGTCGGTGAAATCGCGGCTCTGAAGCCCTCGCACATTATTCTGTCGCCGGGTCCCGGAAGGCCTGAGGACGCGGGAATCATCATAGAGGCCGCAAGGAGGCTGGGTCCCCGGATACCTACCCTCGGCGTATGCCTGGGACATCAGGCGATATGCGCAGCCTTCGGAGCCACCGTAACCTATGCGAAAAGGCTGATGCACGGAAAACAGTCTTATGTCAGATTCGAAAAGGACTGTGCTCTGTTCAGAAACTGTCCCGAAACGGGTCCGGTGGCAAGATACCACTCGCTGGCGGCCGATCCGGAAACGATGCCCGACGAGCTTCAGATAACGGCTGTGACCTCGGACGGAGAGATAATGGCGGTAAAACACAGGGATTATCCTATATACGGCGTTCAGTTCCATCCCGAATCGATTATGACTCCGGACGGAAAACAGATGCTCAAGAATTTTTTGCAGGAGATATAAGCCATGATTAAAGAAGCAATAGTAAAAATCGTAAACAAGGAAGACCTCACCTATAACGAGGCATACACCGTTATGAACGAAATAATGAGCGGCGAGACCACTGCCACTCAGAACGCGGCGTTTCTTGCGGCTCTTTCGGCAAAAAGCGCGAGAGCCGAAACCACGGACGAGATAGCCGGCTGCGCCGCCGCAATGAGAGCTCACGCCACTCCCGTCAATACGAATATGGATATTTTTGAAATCGTCGGCACCGGCGGCGACGGTTCCAACTCATTCAATATTTCAACCACATCGGCGCTGGTTGCGGCCGCGGGAGGAATGAAGGTGGCAAAGCACGGCAACAGAGCCGCCTCGTCAAAATGCGGCACGGCTGACTGCCTTGAGGCACTCGGAGTCAATATTTCGCAGAGTCCGGAGAAGTGCGTTGAGCTTCTGAATGAGGTCGGAATGTGCTTCTTCTTTGCTCAGAAATATCATTCGTCGATGAAGTATGTGGGAGCAATCCGCAAGGAGCTCGGCTTCAGAACCGTGTTCAACATCTTAGGTCCCCTTACAAACCCCGGCAAGCCCACAATGCAGCTGCTCGGAGTCTATGACGATTATCTCGTTGAGCCCCTGGCGCAGGTTCTTGTCAGCCTTGGTATCAGGCGCGGAATGGTCGTATACGGAATGGATAAGCTTGACGAGATATCAATGAGCGCCCCGACCAAGGTCTGCGAGATCCGGGACGGATGGTTCAGAACCACCGTGGTAACACCCGAGGATTTCGGCTTTGAGCGCTGCGCCAAGGACGAGCTTAAGGGCGGAACCCCCAAGGAAAACGCCGCGATTACAAGGGCAATCCTCGCAGGCGAAAAAGGACCCAAGAGAAATGCCGTTCTCATGAATGCCGGAGCTGCGCTCTACATCGGCGGAAAGGCGGAAAGCTGGAAGGAAGGCGTAAAGCTTGCCGCCGAAATCATAGATTCCGGCAAGGCTGCGGAAACACTTGATAAGTTTGTTAAAGTCAGCAATCTTCCGGAGGCTGCCGTATGACGGTGCTCGACGAGCTTGCCGGGTATGCGAGAAAAAGAGTTGAATCCGCAAAGGAAAAAGTACCTGCGGAAGAGCTGAAAAAGCAGGCGTATTCGCTTCCCAAGGGGGATTTCGCTTTTGAGAGGGCTCTGAAAAAGCCCGGTATTTCCTTTATCTGCGAATGCAAAAAGGCTTCTCCCTCCAAGGGGCTGATTGCCGAAGACTTTCCGTATCTCAGCATAGCGCGTGAATATGAAGAAGCCGGAGCGGACTGCATATCCGTTCTGACCGAGCCCTCGCGATTTCTCGGAAAAGACGAATATCTGAAGGAAATCGCATCGACGGTATCCCTGCCGTGCCTCCGCAAGGATTTCACCGTCGACGAATATATGATATACGAGGCAAAAATTCTCGGTGCCTCCGCGGTCCTTCTGATTTGCTCCCTCCTCGATGAAGAAACGCTGAAGACCTTCATCGGAATACCCGATTCTCTGGGACTTTCGGCCACCGCTCAGGCGCCCGATGCCGACGAGGTCCGCAAC
>JAKSPQ010000175.1 GCA_024404665.1 Clostridia bacterium | reverse complement strand
CCGATTTGTTGTAACTCTATTTGAAAAGTGTCCAATTTGCTATTGCATTTTAGAAAATGAAATCTGTTAAAAGCAGCATGGTTTTATGGTTTTTAAACGACTTCTGTAAATTATTAAACGGAATCTCACGGATTCTGCTGTCCAAAGTTCTGTCCAAAATCCCTTTAAATATTTTTAATCATTTCATCTACAAGAGTATTTGTATGTTGCTCTGAAGACGGCATAAGGTGAGCGTATGTGTTTAGGGTTGCCCAGACTCAAGGCATCGACGAACACCTCAAAGCGACCGACCAAATGCGGTGGGTGCAGATGATGAACAACGTTCGTAGCTCTGCCGAAGAAACCGTAATGCGTGAACTGATACTCGCATAAATCGAAAGCAAGGGATGTTCCCAAGCGGTTCATCCCTTGCTTTTATAATTTTTTATGAAAATTTTGATTTTGCTGTTGAATTTTACGAAGAATTAGTGTATAATAAATACAGCAGAAACAAAGAAGGAGGAAAGCGCGAACGTAAAGTTCTGATGAATTTAGAGTTTCGCGTGTTCGCGCCCGAATTTGCTGACGCAAATTCTCATAGTGAAAGGAGAACCTACATGCCAAACATTAAGCCCGTATCAGATCTGCGCAACTACAACGAGGTACTGCGCGACATTGCCGTTGGCGAACCTGTATTTCTCACAAAGAACGGTCGCGGCAGATACGCCATCGTCGATATGGAAGAATTCGAAAAGACTCGGGCAACGCTCAAGTTGATGAGCGAGCTCGCAAAAGGTGAAGCTTCTGCTAAAGAAAAAGAATATATTGATATCTCGGAGGTCGAAGCGCTTCTGGGGGGAAGCAATGGCTAAAATCAATTTCACGCCCGATGCCCTTGAGGACATGAAAGAGATCAAAGCGTATATTACCGACGAGCTGTGCAGCGAGCAATCGGCAATCAACACGATTGAGAAGATTATGAAATGCATCCGTCAGCTTGCGGATTTTCCCGAAATCGGTGCGCCGCTTTCCTCTATCATCAGCCTTGAAGTGCCTTACCGCTTCCTTGTCTGCGGCAACTACACCGCATTTTACAAGGTCGAAGCTGACGAGGTTCATATCATCCGTGTTATCTACGGCAGACGGAACTTTATGCAAATACTTTTCGGAAAGTCATACGATGAATAATACGAGATCGCTATCCTTCGGGGTAGCGATTTTCTTTTACCCCTTAACCATCGTAGCGCAGAAAAGGGCGACCGAGAAGCCGAGGGAATAAACCTCCGTAAACTGTTTGCGGAGCTGTAAAAAAGTTTTTTAACAGTCTTTTTTATAAAAACCGGAAAAAACTATTGACAGAACAAATAAAGTGGTGTATAATTTAATTGTGCTCAATTAAATTGAACAAAGGAGAAAAAGATGAGTATTTATGATTTTTCGGTAAAAACAATGGATTCGCAGACGGTTTCGCTTGCGGATTACAAAGGCAAGGTCCTTATCATTGTCAATACCGCAACCGGATGCGGCTTTACGCCTCAGTACGACGAGCTTCAGGATCTGTATGAGCTTCATAAAAAAGACGGACTTGAAATTCTTGATTTCCCCTGCAACCAGTTTATGGGACAGGCTCCCGGAGACGATGAGGAAATTCATTCATTCTGCACCGGACGGTACGGAATCACATTTCCTCAGTTTTCCAAGATAGAGGTGCTTGGCGAGAATGCCGATCCCCTCTTTAAATATCTTTCCGAAAACACAAGGTTCGCAGGCTTCGGAAAGGGAATAAAGGCAATAGCCATGAACGGCATCGCAAAGAAGATGGATAAGAACTTTAAGGACAACGGAAACATCAAGTGGAACTTCACCAAATTTCTGATTGCCCGTGACGGCAGCATCGCCGGCCGCTTTGAACCGACAGATTCCATGGATGAACTGAAAAGACGGACGGAGGAGCTTCTGTGAAACACTATACTTATAAGACGGTAAATACCTGTTCTCAGATGATTGATTTCGATCTTGAGGATAATACGGTCCGTAACATCAGCTTTTACGGAGGCTGCAACGGTAACCTTAAAGCTATTTCAAAGCTTGTCGACGGCTGGACCGTAGAAAAAATCGAAGAGTATCTCCTCGGCAATACCTGCGGAAGAAGGCCGACATCCTGTGCGGACCAGCTGGCGATTGCCGTAAGACAGGCACTCGAAGGAAAGCTCGAAGCGGTTTGAGGAGGAAAAAATGAAAGAGTTCGATATACATTCCTATATGGTAAAGGGCATATCCCATATAGTCAGAGACGCGCTTTTTGCCGCCGGCAAGAACGCAAAAGAGCTGAAATACATGACGTCCTTTGCGAAAGCCACCGAAAGGGCGGCCGCCAAAAGAACCGAGCTTGAGGCACAGGGAGAGCACATTCCGCCGTTCCTCATTGCCAGCATTACAAGCAGCTGTAACCTCCACTGTGCCGGATGCTATTCCAGAGCCAACAATGCCTGCACCGACTGCGCGCCGAAAAACCAGCTGTCCGCCGAAGAGTGGGATAAAATATTCACAGAGGCCGAAGAACTCGGTATAAGCTTTATTCTGCTTGCCGGAGGAGAGCCCATGATCCGCCGCGATGTCATCGAAAAGGCCGCGTCGCACGACGGTATCCTGTTCCCGATCTTTACTAACGGCACCTTCCTCGGAGAAAAATACACGGAGCTTCTTGACGCTCACCGCAATCTTCTGCCCGTAATCAGCATCGAGGGTGACGAAAAGTCCACCGACGAAAGACGCGGAAGCGGAGTTTACCGCAAGGTTACATCGGCAATGGAAAGCCTGAACGCAAAGGGAATGGCTTTCGGAGCTTCGATTACGGTTACCACGGAAAACGTCCGGGAGGTGTATTCCGACGAATATGTGGACGGCCTTCATAAGATGGGCTGCAAGGCGATTATTTATGTTGAGTTTGTTCCGGTCACCGATGAAAGCGCGGAGCTTGCTCCCGGAGATGAAGAACGCGCGTTTATGCAGAAGGAACTTGCGCGACTTCGCGGCAGAAACATCGGAATGGTGTTTGTTGCATTCCCCGGCGACGAAAAGGGAACCGGCGGCTGCATTGCGGCCGGCAGAGGCTTTTTCCATATCAATTCCCACGGCGGTGCCGAACCCTGCCCGTTCTCTCCCTATTCGGATATCAATGTAAAGGACACTTCCGTACGTGAGGCTCTCAAATCGCCTCTGTTCTATGCGATAAACACAGAAGGACTGCTGCTTGACGATCACGTGGGCGGATGCACTCTTTATACCAACAGGGAAAGAGTCGAGGAAATCATAAACAAGGAGAGAAAACAATGAAATACGCTGTAAGATTCTATTCAAAAACCGGAAATACAAAACTTCTGGCTGATGCTGTAGCGCAGGTTCTCGGCTGCGATGCCCTTCCCGTTTCGGAGTCCCTGAACGAAAACACAGAGCTTCTGTTTCTCGGCAGCTCAGTTTACGCGGGGCAGTACGATAAGGCGGTCGGAGCTTTTCTTGAGGAAAACAAGTCAAAAATAGGAACGATTGTCTGCTTTGGCTCTTCGGCCTCCGGAAAAACAACCGCCGGCAAAATTTCCGCCTGGGCGGAAAAGAACGGCGTAAAGGTTTGTGACAAGGTGTTCACATGCCCCGGACATTTCCTTTTCATGCACAAGGAAAGACCGGACAGCCGGGATCTTGAAGCTGTTGCGGCCTTTGTTAAGGACATTGCGGCAGGGGTTTGAGCAGAGGTCCTGCTTATTACGGAGTGAAGATAAAACTGTTGAATAAAAGCAGTTAATGTGGTATAATATCTTAGTCAAAAATATTTTGGTCTCGGAGACAATTGATGGATAAATACGATGCTTTGAAGCTCGAAAATCAGCTTTGCTTCCCGCTTTACGCGGCGTCACGCGAGGTCGTGAAGCGATACC
>JAKSPQ010000174.1 GCA_024404665.1 Clostridia bacterium | reverse complement strand
GCGGTAAGACCCGTTTTAAGAGCGGCTCTGTCGGGATCAAACCCGTGAAATCCCAGCCAGAAATCGCTGAAGGTATCGGCCGCACAGTCCTCTATGTCGCTTGAAATATACTTAAAGCCTTCAAGTCTGCCCCTGATCACAGAGCACACAAGTCCCGAGTATTTTTTTACAAGCTCGTCCATTCCTTTGTTCGGTTGTGTTTTAAGCAAGCCGAGAAGCTCTTTGTCCTCCATTTGAATTTCCTTTCAGTAGCCCGCGCCGGCGCGTCCGCCGGCACGGGCTTCGAATCGATTCATTATCTTATTCTTGTTTTTTTCGGAAATCTATCGTTTATTGAATATTTTTTCGGAGAATAAGTATTCATACCGGTCTTCCGATTATTTCCGGCAGCTCTTCCTGCGGTTATCCTGAGTTTTTTCCGGGAAAGAAGAGAAAAACGACCCTTTGTGTCTGTTGTTTTTTCAGGATACTCTTGTTTCTATTCTTCTCACCGTTGTATTTTACCATATTTTACTGATGAATGCAACAGAATTCGTCTTTCTTTCGGCTAAAAAGATAACGGATTACCGTAACCTCCGATATCATTTTTTATAATTATTATCACATTATCACTCTTTTCCGTTTATTATACTGATTATTAAACCGACATGCTGCATTAAAGTCCGTTCGCGTTTTTTTGTTTTTTCCTTGGAGCTCAAAAACTCATCACGCAGGCTAATTGTCATTTTTCAAAAACAGAAAACTCTCCTTATTGCAGGAGAGTCTCTGTTTTATTCACTTTTTTCAAATAATATTATCTCACATCCGCGGAGAACAGGCGGACTTCATCGCAGCCCCAGGTTTCGTTGAATCTGACCGTGAGCTTTGAGGCTTTAACATCGAGAGGAATTCTGCAAAGAGAATTGTGGCTCTTATCGGTCGAATAGACAAGCTCACCGTCGGCGAACACGTCAAAGGACTTACACAGCGTAGAAGCCACCTTCATCGGTCTGAAATCAAGACCTACGGAGGAGGTCTGAGCAAACACTCTCATCTTCTTGTTGACGGACACGCTCTTTCTTGAGAAATCGGGATCAAAGTAAATTCTGAGCTCTGAAAGCTCCTTCTCTTCCCCGAAATCGAAGCTGAGTTCCCCGCCTACGGGAAGCGTAATGTAGTTAACTGTTCCTTCCGCGTCCGGTCTCTCTTTGCCGTTGAACAGAATCTCTCTGTCTTCATCAGAAATGTTAAGCTTTGCTTCACGGCTGAGCGCAGGAATTTTTCTCGCAAAGCCGGGCAGATAGCAGCCCTGATCGAGAAGCTTGCTCTGAAGCACGGTCATGCAGTGCTCGTATACGCCGTCCGGTGTTTCGCCTCTCTTTACGCAGAGGGAGGCCGCGGTTCCCATTGCCTGACCTATAAGCGAGCAGGTTGCCATTACTCTGGTGGAAGAAAGCGCCGCGTGTGTGGCGGAAATATTTCTTCCCGCGAAGAACATATTCTTAACCTCGGTACCGTAAAGCACGCGGTAAGGGATTCCGTAGGGCGAAGGAGCGGGATAAAGAATGGAGGGCGGGAATGAATACTCGTAGGATTTGAAGCCTGCGGGATTGTGGTCGTCCATCGGCCAGCCGCCGAAGGCTACGGTATCATAGAACTTTCCGCCTGCCTCAACATCGTTCTCGGTAAGAACATATTTGCCGATATATCTTCTGGATTCTCTCTTTCCGGGGAGGAAGCCCACCCAGGAAAGCTCCCAGTTTTCTGCCTTGTGATCTCCGCGGTTCTTCACGTGATCCCAGATACCGTATGCGATCTTAAGGAGCTCATCGCGCATTTCCTCTGCATCGTGAAGCGAATCGCGGTCACCGCCCATTTCGATCCACCAGAAGTTTGTTTCACTGGTTCCGAGCTTATGGGGACGGGACATCGATGTAGCTCCGCTGATTTTCTGGTCCGCAATGCTGAGGCTGCCGTCGGCAACAGGCATATTCGAATGAAGCGATGCTCCCGTTCTGTCGCAGACGAAGTTGAAATCGTCATCGGAATTAAACACATATGCCCATTCGGGAGCGATGAAGGGCACGGCGTGATCGGTCTCTCTCGCCTGAATAAGGCAGGACATGCCCATTGTTTTGCTGTCGGCCTCGGCGTGTCCCATGGCCTCGTCATACTCGTTGTGAGCCTCACGTCCGACACGCCATTTCGCACCGGAAACGGTGGCGAGAACAGAGTCTCCGGAGCAGTCGGCAAAGTATTTTGCCTTTACCGTGTGCCACGTATATGTAGTCAGCTGCCATCCGGTGACGGATACTATCTCCGAAACACCGTCGTTTTCTTCGGTATCCGCTTCAACACAGGAGCAGTTGAGAATGAGCTCTATGTTTTTCTCATTCTTTGCCTTTTCCCACATAACGGAATCCCAAACCGAATAGCAAAGAGTGGGATTGCGGTATATGTTCTCCTCCTCAAGCTCGGAAATGATACCGGTCTCGCGGTTATGCAGGCCCTTTGCGCCTCTGACCCACATTCTTATTTCGCTCGATGCGTTTCCGCCGAGCATGGGTCTGTCCTGCATGAGGACAACCCTGATTCCTTCTCTGGCAGCCGCAACCGCTGCGCAGAGGCCCGTAAGGCCTCCTCCGACAATGCAGAGATCCGTTTCATGCTCTGCGCGGTTCATTCTGTCTGTTCTGACATTATTTATCATTCCGTTTTACCAAACCTTTCGTTTTTCTTCTGACCGGACAAGGTGTCCGTCTTTTGAATGCTCCCGCCCGATCGGGAGGGTTGGGGTTCCGTGCGGTTATTATGAAAGCGGGACTTTTCAGTCCATAACAAAAGTGACCTTTGTGAAGAATTCCTTTTTGTCTCTCATCATTTCGAGAGCCTTATTGCAGTCGGAAAGCGCAAAGCGGTGCGTGATAAGCTCACGGCATTTCAGAGTACCGTCAGCCATTGCATTTACGGCCGCCTGCCAGTCGTTGACCGAGGTATTGAAGGAAGAATTCCATGTACCGCGAAGAATAATTTCACGGCGGAGTATTTGTGAGTAATCGCTCTGCTTAATTGTCATGTCTCTTGCGGGATTACCCATGAGAACGACATGGCCGTGAGACTTTACGCACGTAACGAGGTAAGAGAGAGCGGGGCCCGCTCCGGTTCCCTCAAGAGCGCAGTCACAGAGACCGTCTCTCTCCTTATCATAAGCCTCAAAGCCGAATTTCTTAGCGAAAGCAAGCTTTTCCTCACTGATGTCGACGACCTTTACATCGCGCGCACCGGCAGCCTTAGCCCACTGTGCGGCCATAAGGCCGATGGGACCCGCTCCCCAGATAACCACGAGATCGCCGAGAGTGATTCCGAGCTTTCTTACTGCGGCGCGCGCAACGGCGGCGGGCTCACAGAGCGATGCCGTCTCGCAGTCGAGTCCCTCGGGGAGAAGGACAAGATTGCGCTTGTCAACGGCCAGGTATTCGGCAAAAGCTCCGTCGCGTCTCGAGCCGTAATAATCGTAGTTCGAGCAGTTTGCATACTCGCCCATCTCGCAGGCTGTGCATTTTCTGCACGGAAGCAGCGGAAAAACGGCTGCTTTTTTTCCGACAAGAGCATCATCGCCGGCAACTACCGTTCCGGCAAACTCGTGTCCCGGAACAGTGGGAAAATGATAGGTTCCCTTTTCAAAGACTCTCGGAATATCGGAGCCGCATATGCCGCAGGCACCGATTTTCATGAGAACCTCTCCGTCCTTCGGGAGGGGCATGGGGACTTTTTCGTATCTTAAATCGCCTACCGCGTGAAGAACCGCTGCGTTCATTGTTTCGTTTCCCGTTCCCGCATGTTCCTGCGGTACGTCAGATAACTGTCCAGAATGACCCGGGCGGATTCGGGATCGATGCGTTCCCTCTGTTTCTTTCCGTGCAGGTCTGCCTCCAGAAGATAGCGATGGATATGATATAAAAGTAGTTGACCGCAGGAC
>JAKSPQ010000173.1 GCA_024404665.1 Clostridia bacterium | reverse complement strand
CTTTTCGCCGGTTCCTATGAACTTTATGGGCTTTCCGGTTACGTGTCTTACGGAAAGGGCCGCGCCGCCTCTGGTATCGCCGTCGAGCTTTGTGAGAATTACGCCCGTAATATCGAGAAGCTCGTTGAACTTTTCGGCAACGTTTACGGCATCCTGACCGATCATTGCGTCGACGGTGAGCAGGATTTCCGTGGGATTTACCTTTTCCTTGATGGCGATGAGCTCGTTCATGAGATCCTCGTCAATATGGAGACGTCCCGCGGTATCGATGAAGACCATGTCGCAGAAGCTGTCCTTCGCCGCCTTCAGACCGTGCTCGGCAATCTTTACGGGGGACACTCCGGTGCCCCCGGAATAAACCGGCACGCCAATCTGCTCGCCGAGAATCTCCAGCTGCTTAATCGCGGCCGGACGGTATATGTCGCAGGCTACGAGCATGGGACGCTTGCCCTGCTTTTTATACATTGCGGCAAGCTTCGCTGCATGAGTGGTTTTACCGGCACCCTGAAGACCGCACATCATAATAACCGTGGGGGGCGCAGAGGAAATCTGAAGCTTGGCCTGGGTTGAGCCCATGACCTCGGTCAGCTCCTCGTTTACAATTTTGACAATCTGCTGAGCGGGGAGGAGGGACTCGAGAACCTCAGAACCTACCGCTCTGTCTGATACGCGCTTTATGAATTCCTTGACGACCTTGAAGGATACGTCCGCCTCAAGCAGCGCAAGCTTGATTTCCCGCATGCCGGCTTTGACGTCGGCCTCGGTGAGCTTGCCCTTGCTTCGGAATTTTTTGAAGGCCTCTGAAAGCTTATCCGTAAGTGACTGAAACATTCTTTGGACCCTTCTTATTCAACTATATCGAGTACTGCTTTAATGAATGCCTGAAGATCGGTGTTCCCGGTTTCCTCCGCCGTGCGGCCGTACTTTGCCGAAAGCTCGCTGATTTTTCCGAACTTGCCGGCCATTCCGAGCTTTTCCTCGTATTCCCCGAGAAGAGAGGAGGATTTGACGATGATATCGCGGACGCCCTGTCTCGATATTCCGATTTCCGATGAAATCTCCGACAGTGACATGTCGTCGTTATAATACATATCGATGACTTCGCGCTGCCTTGCGGACAGAAGACTGCCGTAGAAATCGAGAAGATATCCGGTTTCGATTTTCTTTTCGATCATGATAAGCACCTTTTTCCGGAACTTTTACGCCGTAACGGACGACCCTCTGCAACATTCAAAAGTGTAAAGCAGATTACTTTACACATATTATACCATCGTTTGAAAGTTTTGTCAACACTTTTTATGTTTTTTTATTGTTTTTTGTGTTTATAATCTTGTCTTTTTGAATGAAAAGTGATATAATATTTGCTCGTGTCAAAATATGGCCCCGGACAGGGCTGAATTCGCCTATACAGGCGAAAAAAGAAAGAGAAAAAACATGACTGTATTATTGGGTATAGCGGTTGCGCTTGCAGCCGGCCTTGCGCTTTCGCGTGCGGCGAAGCTCATAAATCTTCCCGCGGTTACCGCATATCTTGTAGCGGGAATCCTCATCGGCCCCTTCTGCCTCGGAGCAATAGGCGTTCCGGGTCTCGGATTCAATTCCTTTGAACAGACAGAGGCTCTGGGAATCATCTGCGACGTTGCCCTGGGCTTCATCGCCTTTGCCATCGGCAACGAGTTCAGACTCTCCGACATTAAGGCTATAGGCAAGCAGGCCTTTGTGATCGGCGTGTTTCAGGCGGTGCTTGCGACGGTTTTCGTCGATATCGCCCTTGTCGCCCTGCATTTCATATTCCCTGACAAAATCACATTACCCATGGCTATAACGCTCGGTGCGATAGCTTCGGCGACGGCTCCGGCCGCAACGCTGATGGTAGTCCGTCAGTACAAGGCCCACGGTAAGCTCACCGACCTTCTTCTCCCCATCGTCGCGCTTGACGATGCCGTAGGCCTCGTCATATTCTCGGTTTCCTTCGGAATCGCCAGAGCCATCGGCAGCGGTGACGTCGACATCATCTCCATCGCCGTAAATCCCCTGATCGAAATCATATCCTCGCTGCTGCTCGGCATTGTGGTGGGAATCGCGTTTTCATGGTCCGAGAAGTTTTTCCATTCGAGAAGCAAGCGACTTGCCCTGGCTGTTACGGCCGTACTTCTCACGGTAGGTCTTTCTCAGCTTGACACCGCGCCGGGCCCCGTGGAAATCGGTTTTTCACCGCTTCTTTCCTGCATGATGCTTTCCACCGTTTTCTGCAACATCAGCGAATATTCTCCCGAAATCATGGACCGTCTCGACAGATGGACGGCGCCTTTGTTCATTCTTTTCTTCGTCATTTCCGGCGCCGAGCTTGATCTCTCGGTCTTTAAGGACCTTGCCATCGTTCTCATCGGCGTTGTATATATTATCTTCAGATCTCTCGGCAAATACTTCGGCGCGGGTCTCAGCGCGGGCTTTACTCACTGCGAGCCGAGCGTCAGAAAGTATCTTGGCATCACGCTGCTGCCTCAGGCGGGCGTTGCTCTCGGAATGGCAAACAGCGTAGGAGTTCTGGGGCCCGAAGGAGCGATGATAAGAAACATCGTACTCTTCGGAGTGCTGGTTTATGAGCTCGTAGGACCTTCCCTTACCAAGATGGCTCTTACAAAGGCCGGCGAAATCGATGAAAAGCCTGAGGGAAAAACCGCCAGAGCAAATCCGGAAAATGCCGGACGCAAGCGTCATTCATAATAACACATTTAAAACAGAGCATGCCGAAATGCGCGTTATTTTCGGCACGCTCTGTTTTTTTCTCTTGACTATGCCCACTGAAATAAAGTATAATTATAGCATAATCATATTGCATGGAGGGACCCCGCGGTGAAAAGCAAAAAATATTTTTATTTGTCGGCTCTGTCTTTGGCACTGTCAGCGCTGTTATGCGGACTTCCCCTGACGGCTCTTGGTGCAAACGGAAGCGAAACCGACGGAAAAGACAAAAGCGGCACAACAGCCGTGGCTTTGGAGGATAACAGCGGAAAAATGAAAAAGCTCGGAAAATACGGGCTGCCGGAAGACAGTCTGTACTTTAAAAACGAAGTAATGCCGGATACCTGGGTATTTACGGACGGCCTTGGCAGAAAAGCTCTGACTAACGCCGATGTCGGCGCCCCGAGGTCCGACAGGGAAGTCGTGATATTCTACTCTGATTGGCACGATAATTTCAGCAAGAACTGCCGCCCGTTCAACGTTCAGCAGTTCCTCGACAACGAAGCGAAGAGGGGTGTGAATCTTCCCGACATCATCAACGATTACCGCTATTCGGGCTGGCCCACGGGCTCCGTACAGCATTTCTGGAGCACTCCGGTTTACGGCTATTACAGCACGGCTGACGAGTGGGTTCTTCGCCGTCAGGCAGAGCTCCTTGCGAACGCCGGCATCGATGCCATATCCACGGACAACACAAACGGCACGTACACCTGGAAATCCTCCTATGACGCGATCTTTGAGACATGGTCGAAGGCCATGGATGACGGCGTCGCCGCTCCCAAGGTCTCCTTTATGCTGCCCTTTGCCTCCGGTCACGATACGAACGAACAGCTGAAATCGCTCTATTTCGACATTTACAGCACCGGAAAATACAGAGATCTCTGGTACATGAGGGACGGTCAGCCGCTTATCATGGCGCATCCCGAGGGGCTTGCGGTGTCTTCGGACTATCTTCAGAGTCAGATCATGAGCTTTTTCAATTTCAGATACAACTATCCCGGCTACATTAACTCCAATCCCGCCGTAAAGAACTGGGGCTGGCTTTCTGTCTATCCTCAGGCGGTTTATTATGCAAGCAACGAAGACAGACAAAACGGCATCATCGAACAGATTACCGTCGGAGCTGCGGAGAACCACGATTACGTCAGGCATGAGCTCCCGGCAATGAACGGAAAAAACGTGACCGCCAGGACCTGGACGTCACTCGGCTACGATCCCCGCCCCGACGCCCAGCCGCCGGGCGC
>JAKSPQ010000172.1 GCA_024404665.1 Clostridia bacterium | reverse complement strand
ATACCGAGAATATTTACCCGCCGGAAGTCCTTCCGGCGTTTTTCATTTTTGTCCGCATTTCACGAAAGAAACAGCTTCACAATCGAAAGGCGCCGTATCATTAACGCTGTTACAATTTTCTTCGAAATAATAAAGGAAATGCCAAAAAGCGCTCTGACCTTTCGGCATCTCCTTTGTTTTTTAATTACTCGAGATTATCGAAAACAGCGTTGAGGTCCTTAAGGTACTTTTCCATAGACTTCTTCTGTCCCTTATACTGAGTGGCATAAGAGAGCGCGGTAGCGCTGTCCGCATTGTTTCTGAAGAGTGAGTAAGGTACGTTGCCGAAGTTTGTGGTAAAGATTCTTCCGATATCGAAGGATACGGTGGATCTGATAATATCAAACATACGACCGGCTTGGCTGTCGGATGTATACTTAAACTTCATGGAAACCTCAAAGAGGGCGGGAGTAATCGTTCTGTAGCCTTCGGAAGACCAGCACTCAAGTACTGCAGCGGCAGCTTCAGGCTGAGTGGAGGAAGTTGAAATAGCATAAAGAGTGTACGGATATCCGAGGCAGGTTACATAGTTCTCCTGATCGTCGGAGTACACGGGCATGGGAACGATTCCGAACTGGAATGTGGCATCCGCGAGATTCTTGGGAGCAATCTGAGCTCTGTCGAGAGTGAAGATTGCTGTTCCGTTCTGGAAATGCTTTGCGCTGTCGGCGGTAGCGGAATAAGGCTCGTGTAAGAACTTCTGAGTAATGGCGGCAACTTCATTGGCCTTTTCACCGCCGAAGGAATCGGAAATCTGAAGAGCGCCTTCACCGTCTCTATCGATTACTCTGAGTCCGGCGCCCCAGAAGAAGGGGTCGATATGAACATTGCTGGAAAGGCAGAAGCCCATGTCATCATTGGCATCCGCGGGAATGCCTACAGCAGAAGCCATCTCGAACATTTTCTCATATGTCCAGGACTTCGAATCCACAAGATCATATGGATTATCAAGCTTGTATTCGTCAAGGAGGTCCTTATTAAAGAATACGCAATACATCATATAAAGAAGGTTGGTGGAAAGGTCACCGGCAGCGAAATAAAGCTTATTGTTGATCGTTGCTTCTTTAATGAGGTTGTCGCGCCACCAGGGCTTTGAAAAATCAATGATCTCATATTCCTTGAGGTTTCTGGCAAAGCCGTTGTACGCAACATTGGCCGTTGTCATGGAATATGCGGCATAAAGATCATAGTTTTCTCCGCCGCTTACGGCATTCTTAACGGTGGTAAGATAAGCGGCATTGTTGTTGTAGTTTCCGAGAGTACCGATATATTCTATCGTAACGGCGAGTCTTTCTTCAACCTTGAGGTTTCTGTTGTAGATTGCGTCGTTTACAAGGTTTCCGCTGGATTCCTCAACGAAAAACTCGGGGTTTTCCGTGTCGCTCCAATGAAGAAGCTTAACCGTCGAATTCAGCTTAAGAGATTCGGGAATCGAATCCTTGAGATAGCCGTTGACGTCATAGATGCTTTCGGTCTCTTCCGTTTTTTTCGTTTCTTCAGTGTTCGCAGCTACGGTGGTGTCTGCGGGAACAGCAGGATCATTCGCACAGGCGGCAAATGAAGCGACCAGCATAAGCAGAACCAGCAAAGCCGAAACGATTCTGGTGATGTTTTTCATGGATTTCTCCTTAAATAATAATAATTTATTTATAAAATTATACACCCAAAAGCAACAATTGTCAATTGTTTTTTATTCCGCATTCAGGATTCTCCGGAAGACCGGTATTTTAAAAACATCCTGAATAATACTTTTTTATAAAACAAAGCTGTTCGGAACAGTGTCCGACATTTTTTCGGAGCCCTTCAGGCTGGGATGGACATGGTCGCCGCTGTCGTATTCCGGATACAGAGTTCCTGGATCAGCGGGGTCTCTGAGCGCTCTGTCAAAATCGATGACGCCGTCGCAATCCGCCGTCGTTCTTATCCACTCGTTGATTTCCTGTCTTGTTTTCTCCTGAATCATGCCCTCTCTCATGCACCTCGATGCCGGCATTATCGTTCCGAGGAAAATCTTCATACCGTGCCTGCGGGCGATTCCGATTAATTCCCTGTAGCCCTTTTCAATCATTTCCTCCGAATCAGGGAGCTCATCCATTCCGCAGAGTCTGTTATTGGGATTCGGGTGGGCAAGATCGTTTATTCCCTCAAGCACGATAACTCTGTCCGCTCCGGCCTGAGTAATATCTCTTTCGAAGCGTTTTATACCGGCTTTTCCGAAATGCGTTTTCAGTCTGTACTTATAATCCCTCAGTACTCTGTTTCCGCTTATGGCCTTTCTTATTACGGTGACGTTTCTGTATCCTTCGGCAACCAGTCTGTGCGCAAGGCAGTCTGGCCACGGCAGGGCCGTAATCGAATCTCCGAAGGCTACAACGGCGTGGACATCATCATCGGTCAGAAAATCTACGGTATTAAGGAAAACGTAAGGCGCGTTCTCACCGTATTCCTCAAGCGGCACCGCCTCTTCGGACGCCCAGTTGCCTTTTCCGTAATAATTTTTTATAAAATAACCACCGGCGGACTGTCCCGTTTTCAGAGCGGTAAGCTCCCCGAAGTACATGCTTATGCAGAATTCCTCTCCCGCATCAAAAACAAACGGGATTTCATCGCTGACCGCGGTTTCCCCGGCGCCCATGGTCAGAGCTGCTTTTCCGCCGAAAGTAACCTTCGTCACGGTTTCAGGGTATATATACTCCCCGCTCCTTCTCTTTGCGACATTAACGGAAGTAACGGTAACGGCTTCGTCACCGTATTCGTTTGAAAAATGAAGAATAAGCTTTTCGCCTCTGACAGAGGGATAAATAACGTATCTGAAGGTCTGATCCTTTATGTAGCTTGCATGATTGATTGCTATTTCGGATATTGCTGCACCCCATCCCGCAACCCATTTTTTCTTTTCTGCCATAATATTCACCTTTTTTTGCTTTTTATAACTTGCAAAAACGCTTCATAATGCTGTGATTTTTTACAAAATCAACTTAAAAGACTTGACAAACGCTTTAAAAGATGGTATAAAATACATTACGATAAGCAATGAATAATACATACCGAAAACCGGGTAAATGTTATTTAAGCGGCAGCCTGCCGATTTCTTCGGCTGACTGCGTATTATTAATTATACAACCGTCAGACTCTTTTGTAAAGAACAAGTTTTATTTTTGCTTAATAGGTGATAAAATGAAGATTAAAGTCAAGAGTACAGTTCCGCCTATGACATATGACGACGTTGTCGCAATTCCCAAGCCACGGCACCGTCTTCCGAAAAAGCCTGCCCTATTATTCCGTTTTCTGATGAAAATGCTGGGCAGTTCGGATCTGAAGCAGACCGAGTTCGAGGCTGAGTATATCGGCATCGACGCAATCCCTAAGGAGCCCTGTCTTATACTGATGAATCATTCGAGCTTCATCGATCTTGAGATAGCCGCAAAGCTCATTTATCCGAAGCCTTTTTCGATAGTATGCACGTCTGACGGATTTGTCGGCAAAGAATGGCTTATGAGAAATCTCGGCTGTATTCCGACCAACAAATTCATACCGGACCCGACTTTGATTTCGGATATCAAATATGCGCTGCATAAAAACCGAAACCATGTGCTGATGTATCCGGAAGCAAGCTACAGCTTTGACGGCCGCGCCACCGCACTTCCGAGAAAACTCGGTGTAGTACTTAAGCTTCTCGGTGTTCCGGTTATAATGATTACGACACACGGAGCTTTTACAAGGGATCCTCTCTATAATATGCTGCAGAAAAGAAATGTAAAGGTGACCGCCGAAGTTACCGAGCTCTTTTCAAAAGAATCGCTGAAAAGCAAAACCGTCAGCGAAATTGATTTTGAGCTTGATGCCGCCTTTTCCTTTGACAGCTTCATATGGCAGAAGGAAAACAAAATCAAAATCGATGAGGATTTCAGAGCCGACGGACTGGAAAGAATTCTTTTCAGATGTCCCGTATGCGGTCG
>JAKSPQ010000171.1 GCA_024404665.1 Clostridia bacterium | reverse complement strand
CCCCAATTGAAGTGACCGGTGACCGTGACACCATCGGCATTCTCAAGGTCAGCGCACAGGATCTCGGAACCGGCCGTGCCCAGGAAATCACCATCGCCGCCAGCACCAACCTCTCCGAAGCCGAGATTCAGCGAGCCATTCAAGATGCCAAAAATTATGCGGAACAGGATGTCGCTCGAAAGCAGGCCATGGAGCGCCGCAATGAGGCCGAAGCGCTGGCTGTGGAGTGCAAAAACGCACTCACAGCCTGTGGAAAAGAGCTCAACAAGCCCACACAGAAGCAAATCAAAAGCGATCTTGCCGCCCTGGATAAGCTTCTTCACAAAAAGATTGAAAAACCGTTTTCTGCGGTAGAGCCATTTTCCGGCTGCCGTGAATAGTCAACCACGTCGGGCTCGCGGCATAAACCGGAGATCACGTAAGCACCTCCGTACAGCGTTTAAACGGCAGCCGCATCCGCGAGAGACCGGTCCTCCTGCCGTGAAAGCTTTCTGAACACCAGAACAAACATCAGGAATTCAACCGACATCGTCAGTATCCAAGATATGGGGTACGAGACGAAGAGCCAGAAGAGGTTTCTGAAATAGTCGAAAGGATAGAAAACGAAATAGAACCAGCAAATTCTGAAAACACAGCTTCCGAATATGGAAATAATCATCGGAATAACTGACCTGTTCATTCCGCGGAGAAGTCCAGTTGAAACCTCCATCATTCCGCATAGGAAATACAGCATGGCGGTAATCTGCAGTCTCAGGAGTCCGTTGGCACGTACCTCGATATTCTCTTCACCGGGAGCGTATATTCTCAGGAGAGGATCCGCAAAAATCAAAGCTATGCTGCCGAGCACGAAGCCAATGACAAATACTATGAGATACGAGCTCTGAGCAACCTTCTTGATTCGCTTGACATTATGAGCGCCGTAATTCTGACCGGTAAATGCCACGGAAGCGTGATAGACTGAGTTGCAGGCCGTGTAAATGAAGCCGTCGATGTTTGCGGCGGCCGTATTACCGGCTATGGCAGTGTCTCCCAGTGTGTTGACGGCGGTCTGAAGGAGAACGTTCGAGAGAGAAAAAACCACGCCCTGAAGGCCGGAGGGAAGCCCTATGGCAGCTATCCTTCCGAGCTTGTCCCAGTGTACTCTCAGCTTCTTAATGTAAAACTTACAGCAGTCGTCCTCCGGAAGCCCTGAGAGATGAATCATAACAAGTATTGCAGATACGGTCTGAGAAGCCACCGTGGCCCAGGCAACACCGGCTACGTCAAGCTTGAATACTATGACAAGCAGGAGATTCAGAAGTATGTTTATTATTCCGGAGGCAATAAGCACCACCAGAGGAAACATGGTATCTCCCTTGGCTCTCAGAATTGCCGAACCGAAGTTATAGAGCATAATCATCGGAAGACCGATGAAATATATTCTAATGTACAGTGCGGCAAGATTGATTACCGTATCCGGGCTCTTCATGAGCGCAAGAAGGGGCTTGGCGAGTCCTACTCCGACAAAAGAGAGCATTACTCCGAAAAACAGAGCCGTGACCACGGATGTGTGTACGGTTTCGGAGGCATTTTTCTTTTCTCCGGCACCGATATATTTGGATACGACAACGGTTGCGCCGGTTCCGAGTCCCATGAACAGTCCTACAATCAGGTTGGTCAGGGCGCCTGTGGAGCCTACGGCCGCAAGCGAGAGCTTTTTATCAGCTCCGAACTGTCCTACGATGGCTACGTCCGCCGCGTTGTAGAGAATCTGCAGCAGACCCGAAATCATAAGAGGAACAGTATATATTATCATTCTCGACAGAATGGGTCCGTCGAGCATATTTACGTCTTTAAACAGCTTTTTCTTGCCGGTTATCACTGGAATTGCCTCCGTTTGTTTAATCGCCTGCATATTATACACCTATTCCGCAGATAAATCAACATAAAGAATAAAATAATTCGGCCGCATACCGAAAAGACTCTATAACGTCATCCGGACAGCGGCCGATTCATATTCACTTCATGCTTTTTTTAATTCCGCTTCTGATTTCGGACGATGAAAAGCCGAGCCGCATAAGCGCTGCGATTGCCCGCTTTCCCGTATCGGGATCTTCCGGGAATTTCCGCCATTTTTTTATTATGACATCCCGGCATATTTCTGAAAAGTCATATTCGTCAAGCTTTTCGTATACGGAGGAAACGGCTTCCCTTCCGTATCCCTTTGTGTAAAGCGAGGAAATAATCCTTTTTCTTCCGAATCCGGACGAAACCATTCGTTCTGCCTCGCGCAGAGCATCTCTGTCCTCGTTGATGATTTTTTCGGACATCAGCCTGTCAGCTGCGAATTCCGCCGACTCCCCGGAAAAGCCTCTTTTTCTGAGCTTCAAAATAAGTCCGTTTCTGCTGTTGCAGCCGAATTCAAGCAGGCTTCTTCCCTTTCTGAGAGCCCGGCAGCGCGAATCAAGACCTCTGATGGTCTCAAGGAGCTCATCGTCTATCGGGCCTTTTTTCAGGCTGCCTTTTATTTCGGCATAATCCTCGGAAAGACAGAACAGTGTGTATTTTTCTCCGTCGGATGAAAGCTCCGCAGCAACGGCGGAGCCTCCGTCAGAGGAATAAAGCGCCTCGAGTATTGTCAAGGTATCTCAGTTTTCGTCCGATGAAAGTTCAATATCAAGCTCGTCGTCAAGCTCAAAGTCCTCATCGCTTCCCTCGGGCTTTTCGCCGCTGTCCTTCATCTCGGCAAATCTGTCGCGGACGCGCTTGTTGATCTCGCTGAACATATCGGGATTCTCCTCAATGAGCTTTTTGACATTTTCCTTGCCCTGTGCAATTCTCTCTCCGCCGTAGGAGAACCACGATCCGCTCTTCTGAATAATATCGAGCTCAATGGCGGCATCGACAAGCTCGCCGGAACGGCTGATTCCCTTGCCATAGAGAATATCGAATTCGGCTGTCTTGAAGGGAGGAGCGACCTTGTTCTTTACGACCTTGCACTTGACACGGTTGCCTATTACCTCGCTGCCGTTCTTCAGGGCCTCGGATTTTCTTATGTCGATTCTCACGGATGCATAGAATTTAAGAGCGCGGCCGCCGGTCGTAACCTCGGGGTTGCCGTACATTACGCCGACTTTTTCTCTGAGCTGGTTAATGAATATTACAATACAGTTGGATTTTGCTATCGCGGCGGAAAGCTTTCTCATGGCCTGGGACATAAGTCTTGCCTGAACTCCTACCATGGACTGACCCATGTCTCCCTCGATTTCCTGACGCGGTACGAGCGCGGCGACCGAGTCGATTACGATGATGTCAACGGCTCCCGACCTTACGAGCGATTCGGTTATATCGAGCGCATCCTCGCCGCAGTCGGGCTGGGAAACGAGCAGATCGTCGATGTTTACGCCGAGGGCCTTTGCGTATACGGGATCGAGAGCATGTTCGGCATCGATGAAGGCAGCCTCTCCGCCGGCCTTCTGAACCTCTGCCACGACGTGAAGGGCGAGGGTGGTTTTACCGGAGGATTCGGGACCGTAGATTTCGGTTATTCTTCCGCGGGGAAGTCCTCCTATGCCGAGGGCGAGATCGAGAAGCAGCGAGCCCGTGGGAACCGCCTTGACTTCCATTCTGGGGTTATCTCCGAGACGCATGATGGCGCCCGAGCCGAAATCCCTCTCAACCTGCTTTAAAGCGGTTTCAAGCGCGGCCTTTCTGGCATCCGCATCATTTATTTCTCCGGCCTTTACGGCCTTCTTTGTATCCTTCTTTGTTGCCATTTAAAATATACCTTTCTTTATTATCAAATTCAAACGCGTTACATCATGCACCGATCCAACAGCATACATATTATACAACATATATATTCAATTGTCAATAAAAATCAAAGTGTTTTTTTCCGAAAACGGAATTTTTTACGGCACTTTTACGGCCTTTGTCCGCATTTTTCCGAAATCGGATTCTTTTTTCATATCATGCCGTTTTTTCAAGGCAAAAAACAGGCAGCACGGGGCACCTGCGATACTCCGCAGCACTGAATAACCTCCTGCACCCATTCCTCCGGATAACAGGTCAG
>JAKSPQ010000170.1 GCA_024404665.1 Clostridia bacterium | reverse complement strand
GTACTCCGACGGCAAATGGTATTCCGTTAAGGGACGCTCGGACGTAAGGGCTCTCTCGGTATCCGGGGGCGGCGATGCTCTCGCCGGCACCCTGGACGCATGTCTTTTGCGCGGTCCAGTAGATGCCGAAATTCATCGCGTGCTTTCGGAAGGAAGAATGCTGATGACGGGAAAAAACATCTCCGCTGATTGCGGTGAGACGCCGTCGCTTCAGGGCAGGCGTATCGTTACAGCAGTGGACCAGTCGGCGTTGAGAGAAAACTGCCCGCTTTCTCCCGGAGAGCGCACGGAGCTCGGACGGGGAGAAGCCATAGTTAACGGCGGATTCAGATATGTGAATCTTTGCGGGCTGCCTCTTATCGCGAAAGCGGAAAGACGGTCCGGATCGTTCTCGAGAAACAATGAGGAGCTTAAAGGAGCCCCCGCTGCAGAAGCGGATATTTTTACGGTTTACTACGATCACGGCCCTGCGGAAAGCATAAACGGGCCTGATTACGCATGCGAAATAATCAGGGAGACCCGAAAAAATATCGGGGAATGGTGATATGCCGATTATTTACAAGAAAAAAAAGAAAAAAACCAAGGCTTCTCTGGCTTTTATCGCTCTTGCGCTGGCGTGCCTTGCCGCCTGCGGGAAAAACGAACCCGCCGTGACGGTCGGAGAAACCACGGAGGAGCCTGTCCCGGAGGTAAAAATGGTAACAATTGCGGATAAAAACGGCAAGTCGGATTTTGTGCTGGTTGTCGATGACAACGAATCCGACGGAGCACGGCTGAACCTGCTTCAGGTTCGCGATGCCGTTTCGGCGGTTTCGGGAAAGAGAATGGAAACCGTGAATTCCATTTTGCTCAGGGATTCCTACAAAAAAACGGTGCTTTTCGGCAGCATCGGCAGAGAAAGCTCGGAAAAGGCAAATGCTGAGCTCGCAAAAGACGAATATATCATACGCTTCTGCCGCACTGATGAAGGCGGCGAGCTCGTCGTTGCATATAACGGAGCGGCTGCGAGAATGTGTGCCGTTGACAGGCTCATCGACGATTATATATCCGACGACGGCTTCATCGTACCGGAGGACCTTGACATTAAGGGCAAGTGCGGAATGAAGGACGCGGTCGTGACGACATCGATCCAGGGACTCAGGGACCCTTTCATTCTCAGAACCGACGACGGAACCTATTACGCATACGGAACCGGCTGGAGGTATTACAAGTCGAATAAGCTCGACGGAATCTGGAGAGGTCCGTATTCCTGCGTGAATGCGCCAGCGGACGCAATAGACAATCATTGGGCTCCCGAGGTCCATTTTTACAACGGCGCATACTATATGATAACTACCTATAAATCGGCGAAGACAGGCCACAGAGGCTGCACCGTGATGAAATCCCTTTCGCCTGAAGGTCCGTTTGTCGAAATTTCCGACGGCCACATCACGCCGAAGGATTGGGACAGCATTGACGGCACGCTCTACATCGACGGTGACGGTACGCCCTGGATGATTTTCGTTCACGAATGGACGTCAACCTCGGACGGTATCGGCCGGATGGCTGCAGCGAGGCTGTCATCCGATCTTTCCTCCTTCGTCAGCGAGCCCCATGAGCTCTTTACCGCAAGAGATCCCGGTTGGGCCAAAAACAACGTAACCGACGGCTGCTTCATGTACAGGGCCGCCGACGGAAAGCTCTGGATGCTTTGGTCAAACTGGGACAGCGAGGGATACTGTGTAGGACTTGCTTACAGCGAGGACGGCACGGTGACCGGAAAATGGAAGCAGGAGGCCAGACGCCTGTACACCAAGAGCCTGGGCTTTGATTTCGACGGAGGCCACGGAATGCTCTTCAGCGATGCCGACGGAAGCCTGAAGCTTGCGCTTCATTCGCCCAACAGCTCTTCCGCGGGAAGGTCGGAAACCACCGTAATACTACCGGTCACGGAGAAATACGGGAAGCTTGTACTTGATTTTTACAAGCCCAGAGAAGAATAATCGGCGGATAAACTCAACGAAAATAATAAGCGGATATACTCTGCGAAAAACAAACGGATAAGCCATCCTGTAAGTAATAAACGGAGAATACGCAAAAGCATATCCGTTTCTGAAAAACAACCTGTTATGAAAGGAAAATGCACGGAAGGCAGGGGGATAAAATCACCCGGACTTCCGTGCAGTTTGGAAAAATGTCTAAACCGAATATACTGTTCCTGCTTACCGACGACCAGCGTGCGGGAACCATTCATGCTCTCGGAAACGATGAAATAAGCACCCCGAATATGGACAGACTGGTCCGCATGGGCACGTCATTCACCCGCGCTCACATACCGGGCGGAACAGCCTCTGCCGTATGTATGCCCAGCCGCGCAATGATAAATTCCGGAAAGACGCTTTTCCATCTTGAGGAGAGCGGAAGAAACATCCCGTCGGAGCACGTGACACTGGGACAGTGCCTGCTTGCCGACGGATATCACTGCGTTGAAATCGGAAAATGGCATAACGGAGTCGAAAGCTTTTCCAGAAGCTTCGATTACGGTGAAAACATCTTTTTCGGCGGAATGTGGGATCACTGGAATGTTCCCGTCAACGATTTCAAGCCGGACGGTAAATACGAAAAGCACATCAATTTTACGCCGAACTTCTCGGCGAGCAGCGACAGCGTTTCCGTCCTTGCGGAAAAGATAAATGCCGGAGTACATTCGACGGATCTGTTTTCCGGCTCTGCCGTGGATTATATCAGAAATTACGACAGCGACCGTCCATTCTTTATGTATCTTTCGTTCCTGGCTCCGCATGATCCGAGAACCATGCCGGAGGAGTTCAGAAACATGTACGATCCCGCAAAGATCACACTGCCGGAGAATTATGCCGCAATGCCCGTCGTGAACTGCGGATGGTCCAACAAGGGAAGAGACGAAAATACGGAGGCCTATCCCAGACTGCCCGATGCCGTCAGACGCCACATCGCGGATTATTATGCGATGATCAGCCACGTTGACAGCTGCATCGGCAATATACTGAGCGTTCTCGAGGAAAAGAAAATGCTTGAGAACACCGTCATCGTGCTCGCTGGCGACAACGGACTTGCCGTGGGTCAGCACGGTCTCATGGGAAAGCAGAATATATACGAGCACAGCGTTGGCATCCCGCTCGTTATGTGCGGCCCCGGCATACCGGCCGACAAACGCGATGACAGTCTTGTATATCTTCTGGACGTTTATCCTACTCTCTGCGAGCTCTGCGGAGTCGAAATTCCGGCATCCGTTGACGGAAAGAGCTTTGCTCCCGCATTTTCAGGCGAAAAAGCAGGCAGAGATTATCTCTATTATGCTTTCCAGTCCAGAATAAGAGGCGTTACCGACGGAAGATACAAGCTCATCGAGTACAGGACGGAGGACCTTAAGCTGACGCAGCTTTTCGACCTTGTCAACGATCCCTGGGAAAAGAACAATTTCTATGATATTGCGGGTTACGAGGATATCACCGCCTCGCTCAGGCAGAAGCTTTATGAGTTCCGCGATGAGTGGGATGAGGAGAAAACCGTTTTCGGAAAACAGTACTGGACCCAGTGGAGACAGTATGAAGAGGCCGCTCTGAGGGGAGTCGGAAAGCCCAAGGGCTCAAATATGGCAAACCAGGTCAAGGACTGGGGAACCGACAAAAAATAAAAACGTTCACGGTGCTGCCGATTCCTGCCGACGGATCATTCTGCCGTGCCGGACCTCGTTACGGGAACGAAAAATTTATTAAGAAACAGAATTCACCGTGAATGAATTCTGCGGTAAACCAAATGGAAAAAGATATTTACTCGCAAAGCCGGAGAATGTATATTTATGAAGCGGCTCTTGAGTATATGACCGAGCTGCTCGTTTCAAGCACTTATCTCGCAAAGGTTTCATCATCGCTCGGGATGACCGCTTCTCAGATAGGAATACTGTCTTCGTTTGTATCTCTGGCGGAGGGAGGGACGCTTGCCGCTCTCCTTCTCGTACGGAAAACGCCTGTAAAACGCTGGGTTGTGCCTTTGTCGGTGTTAAATCAACTGGCATTTGCGACCTTGTATTTTATACCGCTT
>JAKSPQ010000017.1 GCA_024404665.1 Clostridia bacterium | reverse complement strand
CATACTCGCCGCCGTAGCCAAACCTGAAAACGGCTTTATGCTTTACAATTCTCCCGCTGCCCTCTGCCTGCTCTCCGGAGTAATAGCCGAGGCCGGAGAGCTCTTCCGTCAGGCCGATAACTTCAGAAGAATGTCATCCTGGGAATCAGTGTGCACTCTCGAGCCCGCAGGAAAGAAGAGCGATGCTTGCGGTGCCTATTCCCTCAACCGCGGAAGCTTTGCGGAAGGCTATTTTGTCCATACGAACAGGGTTAACTCCAAGTACCACGTTCTTAATTACGTCATAGCTCCTGCCTGTGCGCTGGCGCTGATACTTATGATTATCACGCTGGCCAAAAAGGATTCGAGCTTCCAGAAATCTCTGAACGTCTTTATCGTTACCGTTCAGTTCTCTCTTCCCGGATTTGCAGCACTGGCCGATTTCTTACCGTTCTTTGCGTTCTGCTTTAAGAGCACGAGCCCCTCAACCGTCATTCTCCACGAAACCGACACTGCGGATTACGAATCCGTAAAATCCGCGGTGCTTGACGAAACGGATATGTTCGGCGACGGCTCTCTCAAGATTGTCAGAATCAGAATGTGCGAAAATTCGATTGACGTTTACTCGGTAATGACCGACACTACCGCAATCTGCGGAAAAGTCGGAGGAACCATTTCGAGCGCATTCAGGAAAATCGCCGACGAAACCGACGGTGAAGAAACCGCCGGAAAGAACATCGTAATCAACCGTGTCGTTGACGGCGGCATCGATGCTTACGTTGACGGAAAGCATTACATCGTTGGTTCGGTTCAGTTCCTGTCTGAGAACAACATCGTATGCAAGGGCTGTGACGACGGACGCTACATCGAGGTTACTCCCAGAGGCGCCGTGTTCCACATCGCGGCGGATGGCGTAGAGCTTGTAAGACTCTATATGGAATACACCCCCGGAAGATCGTTTACGGATCTCGTGGACAGCTTCAGAGGCAGAGAAATCAACATCGAGCTTCATTGCGTTGACCCGAATATCAACGATGCCTTCGTTTCCTCAATGATCGGAAACAGCGACGTTAAAATTTCAATTGTCAGAGAAACCTTTGTCGGAAACCGCGAAAGAGGCAAGGTCGACGGCGGACTTCTCGCCGACGGAGACGATTGGCTTACGATTCTCGAAACCGCCGGACTCTGCAGCAGATACAGAAATGCCGCCAAGCTTAACTTCTATATTATGGCCGGATTTGCGGGCGGAAGCGTACTTCTCGCGCTGCTTCTCGGACTCTTCGGAGCTTCTGTGGGCATCTCTCCGCTGGTTATAATACTCATTAAGATTCTGTCGGTTCTCCCCTCCGTGCTTATTGCCAGACTTTACCTGAAATGAAATAAAAGGGTATGTTAAAAAAGTCACCGACTTTTTTAACATGCCCGTTAAGCTTCCCTCGCCGGAAAGACTTCCGGCGTTTTTTGGTATTTTTGCCGCTGATTCTCCGAAAAAAGGATCGCGGCGCAAAAAAAGAAAATTCCGAAAAGACTAAAAAACGGCATTGTGCTCACAGCGTCTCCGTCCGGCTGAAGCTTAGGCAGAGATGTGAGTCCCGGTCCTTCCGGACTATAAAAATACAGCCTTTTCAGAAAGGATTGAATATGTTCAGTTCAAGCATGTTAAAATCGATCTCCAAGCCCGGCAGATATGCCGGAGGAGAATTCGGACAGATTATAAAGGATCCCGCGGCAGTTGATGCGAGAGTCGCATTCTGCTTCCCCGACGCATATGAGATAGGTATGTCCAATCTCGGCATGCGCATTCTTTACGGAGTATTGAACAGGGAGGAAAACATCAGCTGTGAGAGAGTGTTTGCGCCGTGGATTGATATGGAAGACAAAATGCGCGAGAAGAAAGTGCTTCTCTGCAGCCATGAAACAGGCACACCCGTAAAGGATTTTGATTTTCTTGCGATAACCGTTCAGTATGAGATGTGCTATACCAACGTGCTGAACGTCCTTGAACTTTCGGGAATTCCTCTCAGAGCGGAAAACAGAGACGACAGCTTTCCGATTGTAATAGGCGGAGGCCCGTGCTCATATAATCCCGAGCCCATAGCGGATTTCTTTGACCTTTTCGATATCGGAGAGGGTGAAGAAATGCTTCCCGAAATAGTACGGCTCTATGCAGAGATGAAAAAGAAGGGCTGCACGAAGCACGAATTCCTGCTTGAGGCCGCAAGGACGATAGAGGGGGTTTATGTTCCCGGCTTCTATGATGTGACTTATAACGGGGACGGTACAGTCAGGGCGTATACACCGAAATACGAGGGAGTGCCCGCCAAGGTCAGAAAGCGTATCGTAAAGGACCTTGACACCATGTATTTCCCCGACAAGGTAGTGATGCCCTATATAGAGTGCGTTCAGGACAGAATAATGCTTGAGGTATTCAGAGGCTGCATCAGAGGCTGCCGCTTCTGCCAGGCGGGCATGATTTACCGCCCGGTAAGAGAAAAGGCTCCGGAGACGCTTCTGAAGCAGGCAAAGTGCCTTTATGAAAACACGGGATACGAGGAAATATCGCTTACATCGCTCTCGATTTCGGATTACACAAAGCTTCGCGAGCTGACTGACGGCCTCATCGAATGGACGGATGAAAAAAAGGTGAGCCTGTCGCTTCCCTCGCTCCGTATAGATTCCTTCTCAAGAGAGCTTATGGAAAAGGTTGCGTCCGTAAGGTCGTCGTCGATTACGTTTGCTCCGGAGGCCGGAACACAGAGACTGCGCGACGTCATCAACAACAACGTCACGGAAGAGGATCTCATGCGGTCCGCCGGAATAGCCTTCTCGGCGGGAAAGGAGCAGGTAAAGCTTTACTTCATGGACGGCCTTCCGACGGAAACCAACGAAGACCTTGAGGGTATAGCGCATCTTGCGGAGGAAACCGTCGAAGAGTTTTACCGCACACCCGGACACAGCAGAAGAGCTCCGACCGTTACAATCAGCGTATCCTGCTTTGTTCCCAAGCCCTTCACGCCCTTCCAGTGGGAGCCTCAGGCGACGATGAAGGAGCTCATTGAAAAGAACAATTACATCGGCTCCTGCATAAAGAGCCGCAAGGTAAGATATACTCACCATGACGCAAAGGTTTCTCATATCGAGGCAATACTTGCTCTCGGTGACAGAAAGCTGTCCGCTGCTCTCGAGCTTGCCCGCAGCGAGGGCTTCAGATTCGATGCCTGGGACGAGTTCTTTGATTACGATAAGTGGATGGCCGTCTTCGCAGAGGCGGGCATCGACACAGCCTTCTATGCAAACAGAAGAAAGGCTGACGACGAAATACTGCCTTGGGACGTCATCGATTGCGGCGTCACAAAGGAATTCCTGCTGAGAGAGCGCAACAAGGCGTATGCGGAAAAAACGACGCCCTCCTGCCGCGAAAAGTGCTCCGGCTGCGGAGCTGCCTGCCTGGGAGGCAAGGATATCTGCTGTCCCTCCGCGGGAAATAAAGGCGAAGACCGTTAAGGAGGAAGGATTATGACGGACAAAATAGAATACCCCATGCTTCCGGAGCCCAGAACGGTCAGACTGCGCTTCAAAAAAACCGGAGCGCTTCAGTATATTTCGCATCTCGATCTTCAGCGGAGCTTTATCAGAATTCTTGCGAGAGCGGAGCTTCCTCTGTGGTTCACTCAGGGCTTCAATCCTCATCCGAAGCTCGTGTTTGCGCTTCCGCTCGCCATCGGCACCGAAAGCGTTTGCGAGCTTGCGGACATAAGAATCGAACGCGATATGCCATGCGATGAGATTCTTAAAAGGCTCGGTACGGCATCGTCCGGAGGACTCGAATTCACGGATTGCTACGTCCCGTCGGCAAAATTTGCGGAGATTACGGGTACTGAGTACACAATTACGCTTGAACTCGGAGAGGATGACGCAAAGGCATTCTCCGAAAAAGCCTTTGAAACGCTGACATCGTCCCCGATTGTTATAAGAAAGCGCACAAAATCGGGAGAGAAGGAAGTGGATATTTCCGGTATGATTTCGAGGCTCCGCATTGACAGGAAGAGGGGAAACGTTACGATAAACGCGGTGCTCTCGGCCGGAGAGGGAAATACGCTGAATCCGGAAAATCTTCTTGATGCGTTAAGAGCCGCCACGGGACTCCCGGATGCCGAAACGGAATATTCCTGCATGAGACTTAAGATGCTCTGCAAAGACGGAGCTGAGTTCAGATAATCTCAACGGAGGTGACGGAAAATGCATGACGAGCTTACAAGCGTTGACATAGATCAGATGAAAAAAGAACTCGAGGAGCGGAAAATCAGAGCATACAAGCTTCGCGAGGAGGTTCAGAGAACCAGAGAGTACGGAGATCTGTCGGAAAACGCCGAGTATAAATGCGCGAAACAGGAATTCAACAAAAACCGTTCGAGAATCAGATATCTCGAGAACATGATAAGGACAGCCGTCGTAATCGAGGTTAAGCAGATAGATGGCGTGGTCAATCTTTTCGATAAGGTGACCGTAAGATATCCCGAGGACGATGACGACACGGAGACCGTCAGAATTGTTACCACGCTGAGGAACGACGTTTTCACCAACAATATCTCAAAGGAGTCGCCGTTCGGACGCGCTCTTCTGGGACGCAGAGTCGGCGATACCGTCACCGTCCGCGTAAACGAGAACACGAGCTATCCCGTTGTAATTACGGCAATAGAGAAGGGCGAGGACGACCCCGACCTTCCGATTTCCGAATACTGAAAAACAGGAGAACGCCGAAAATGGGAAAGGTTAGACTCGGTATAGACCGGATTGACGATGCCGACGTAAAAAAACTGCTTGAAGGAAAAAGAATCGGAGTGGTATCGGCGGCGTCCGGCATTTCGTCCGATTACAGATTTCCGCTTGACATTCTCAACGAAAAATTCAATGTGACGGGAGTGTTTGCTCCGGAACACGGTCCCAGAGGCGTTCTGGGGCCCGGAGAGCGTGTCAGAGGCGGAGTGGATAGATTGACCGGCCTTACGGTCCACAGCCTCTACGAGGACGTTATAGCCCCCAGAGACGATGATAAGAACAACAGGTTCATGCCGGGGGACGATGCGCTCTCTGACGTGGACGTCATGGTCTTCGATATGCAGGACGTGGGCTCGAGATACTATACGTATGTCACGTCGCTCTTCTATCTTATGAAGGCCTGCGGAAAAAAGGAAATACCGCTCGTGCTCTTTGACAGACCGAACCCGCTCGGCAGCCGTGTCGAGGGCAACATTCTCGATCCGGCTTTTTCCTCTGCGATAGGCTTAACGAGCGTCCCGATAAGACACGGCATGACCGCCGGAGAGCTTGCGGGCTTCTACAACGGGGAATACGGGCTCGGCTGCGATCTCCATGTCGTTGAGATGCAGGGCTGGGACGGTTCGATGTATTGGGAGGATACGGAGCTTCCTTTCGTAAGACCTTCTCCGAATCTCCCGACCCTTGAATCCGTTTACGTATATAACGGCACATGTCTCTTTGAGGGGACAAACGTATCCGTGGGAAGGGGAACGGCCGTGCCGTTTACCGTCATAGGCGCGGAATACATAAATCCCCTGGAATATGCGGCGGTGCTGAATGCGGACAGTTCACTGCACGGAATCAGATTTTCCCCCGCCTTCTTTGAGGCATATTACGACAAGCTTACGGGACGGAGCCTTTACGGAGTTACTCTTCATGTCACGGACAAAAGAGCGCTCGAGCCCGTAAGACTGGGAGTCACAATGCTGCGCACTCTCGAGGCTATGTATCCCGATAAATTCGAGTATTCGGCTCCGAAAAATCCCGCCGGTCGCTGGCACATCGATCTTGCAGCGGGCGGTACGGAGCTCAGACTGTCGGGCCTGCCTGCCGATGAGCTCTGCACTAAGTGGAACAGGGCTGCGGAGCGTTTTGCCGAAGAAAACAAAAAGTATTATCTTTACGAGCATTAAAAGAGAATACTTCTGAAATCAGTGCCGGGCGGCCCCGAAGGGCCTGACATTAAAAAAGCAGGACATTTGCAACAACACCCGAAAGTAACGGAATATACTCAAAACCGTTACCGGAGGCTCTTGCGCATGTCCTGCTTATATTATACCTGATAGAGTATGAAATTCGTATTAAACCTGAGCGGAGCCTGAGTAGGAGGTTCCCTCGGCGGGAGCTGTCTTCTTTACACCGTTGAGAACAAAAGAGATGAGTCTCGCGTGTCCGTTGCGATGACGGCCCAGTGCGGCCGTAATATTTGAAAACAGTGCGTAATCCTGTCTTACGACGTAAATGAGGCCGTCGGCCCATTCGGCCAGAGCGACGGAGTCCGAAATATCGTTGCAGGGAGGCGAGTCAATAACGATGTAATCGTAAATCTCGGAGCCCTTGCGGATGAGCTTGTGCATGAATTCCGATGAAACCAGCTCCGCTGCGTCGGCATTGTATTTGCTGTCGCCGAGAATCGTCAGGCTATCGCTGAAGCGGATGTTCGCATCGGAAAGCTTTGCGTGACCCCTTATAACCTCCGAAAAAGGCGTGTGGCATTCAATTCCGAGGGAGTAGAGTACAGAGGGCTTTCTGAGATCGCAGTCTATGAGAAGAACCTTGTAACCGTGCTTTGAAAGCGCAAGGGAGAGATTTATGGCAGCCGTTGTCTTGCCTTCTCCGGGAAGCGTGGACGTTACTACGATGCTCTTCGTGCCGCTTTTTCCGTCGGAGTGTGTTACGGTGTTTCTCAGCTTGCCGAAAGCATCGCTGAATGCCTTGTTAACGGAGGAATCATTGATGGATATGAGCCTTTCGGATGGCGGAACAGCGGCTCTTATTTCGGCCTCGGATTTCTTTTCAGTCCGCTTTTTACGCATAAACAGTGTCTTCTTTTGTTTTTTACGTCTGCTTCCGAGCATAATCAGAGGCACGGTGACAACGTGCTGGTGACCGAAACGGTCCTTGAGATCGTCGTCGCTTATTACGGTGATTCTGAAAAGCGAAAGAATCAGGAACACAAAGAGAACGGCGGCTATTCCGAAAAAGCCCCATTTTACGGAAGTCCTGAACCAGGCAAATGCATTGTCGGGAGTATCGGGAAGAGTAGGCGAAATAACCATGTTGAGGCTTGTTTTACCCACAACGTATTCCGCTATTTTTGGATAAAGCTTTACTACCGACTGAAGCACGTCGAAAGCAAGCTCGGGCTCCGATGCGGAAACATATATTGTAAGCATATTGGTCCCGCCGAGAACGCTGGCCCTGATGGAGGCGGGGACCGCCGGAAGGCCCAGATCCTTTGCGACGAGATTCATAAGCTCGCCGGAGGAGAGAATATAGGGGAAGGAGTTTGCAAGCTGCTTGGCTGTCGTATTGCTGTAATAAGCGGCTGCGGCACCTTCAACCTCAACGGTGTATGTTGCCTGAGTCGTATATCTCGGCGAATAACCTATGTAGGTTTTTAGTCCGCCTAGGGTTCCGAAAAGAAGCGCAACGAGAGGGATGACCATCCAGAAGCGCACGACGGTGTGACCGAATGCGTGAATGACTCTTTTAAGAGCCAGCTCCAGAGAATCGGCTTCGCGGGTCTGTTCAGTGTCTGTCATTCTATGTCACTCCCTTCGTCATACTTGTTTTCGGAAATATCGTCATACGAACTGTCGGAATCCTCGGCGGGATCGGTTTCGGCCCCGGTGTTGCCGTAGCCGTAACCATAGCCGTAATGCTTTTCGCTTCCGTCGCTTCCGTATCTTCCGCTCTTTCCGTAACGGTTTCCGGCTCCGTAATGGCTTCCGTAATGACCGTACGTGCGTCCGTATCCGTAACCGTAACCGTAGCCGTACCCATAACCGTATCCGTAACCGTAGCCGTAGCCGTAGCCTCCAACGCCGGAGCGGGAAAGGCGTTCGTTGTTATAAATGCATCCCATGAATTTGGCTGACATTTCCCTCAGAACGGCAATAGAGCTTATTACATTGTCCTCCGTCGCCGTGTGCTCGGGGATAATCAGCACGGAGCAGTCTGCGGCATCGGCCAGATCGCCGGCATCGGGATAATACTCCGCGGGGGGAGTATCGATGACGACATAATCGTAGACCTTACGCGCTTTCTCAATAAAGCTTCTGCGCTCCTCCGCGGAGTACGGATGCTTGCGTCTGATCTCCGAAACGTAAATGTCGACGTGTGTAAGCTTTTCCGTGACAGTGCCTGAGTTTCCGGGAGCGATGCCGTCCCTGAGGTAGCCATCAAGGCTGTTTACGCCTTCCTTAAACAGCGATGCCATTCCTCCGCTCATGAAGTTCATGTCTATCAGGGCGGTTTTTCTGCCGGATTTGGCAAATGCCGTGGCAAGATTGGCAGCGGTGGTAGTGGTTCCGGCGGATACTGTCGCAGCGGTTACAATCACCGTCGCGCCCTTCCTGTCAAATGCGTGGGATATTTTTGTCCTGAGGTTCTTTATTGCCTCCGTGTATTTTTCCGAGCAGCCCATGCCGCAGATAAGAACACGCGAGCCCTTGCGCTTCTTTCCTCCGAAAATCAGGGAGGGGACGGTGTCGTGGCCTTCGAACGGCAGCGACTCTATAACCTCCGTGTTGATTCTTTCCTTAACCTCGGAGGAGGAGCTTATGCTGTTTTCGCGGAATGCCGCGAACGCAATCACAGCGACAGCGGCCAGAGCGCCGAGAATGCCTGCCGCGACGGCCTTTTTGAGGGAACCGGGATTGCTTTCGTGCGACATCGGCACCGAGGCGGGCTTCAGCACGAACTGGACGGCATCGTCCGAGACTTCATCGATGATTATCGGATAGGATTCAAGGACCGACTGCATGAATACAAACGATTCACGCGGCGTCGGCGCGGTGGTGGTCAGATAGAGAATATTGGTTTCGTTAATAATACGAACGCCGATTCTGCCGGGCAGCCTGTCCCAGCCGTTCTTGTTCTTGATGATGGTTGCAAGCTCGTTGGATTTCAGAACCTCGTCTAAAAGGCTTGCGAGCTTTGTGGCCGAAACAAGATTGTTATACGCATTGGCGGAGGCGCTTTTGGACTTAACGATCATTGTGACGCTCGTAGTATATGTGGGTATGAACGACGCGCGCACGGCTGCAAAGGCGCAGAAGGCGCAGAGAACCGCAGCGAGAGCAACCCAGCGGATATTGCGTATGATATCGCGGATTATGTAGAGAATTTTCTTCAGATTGTTCTGCTTCATCGCCGTTCCCCCTTATCTTACCACAACGGTGAGGAACGCGCAGCCCTCGTATCCGATGCTGTTTACGGCGTTATAGGTGACGGTGTAGCAGCCGGGAGTGTCGCTTTTTACGTCGGAAACGCAGTTTACGCGTGGCTCGGAGCTGTCATTGCCGGAAACCGCGCTCTTTATGTACTTCATCGGGTCGAATTCCGTGCCGGCGTCAATGTACACGATGTAATCCGTAAGCTTTATTACGGGCATGAGTCTCGATACGTTCGCGAGCTGAATCAGCGATGTGATCTCGGACGTATCTCCCGCGGAGTTTGATACGGTGAAGCGGATTTCGTAAATTCCCTTATAGCTGTCGATGAGATAGTAATCCGAGATGGCGACGTGCTGCGAGAGGTCTCCGTCGAGCATATCCTCGGCCCCCACGAGCTTCAGAATATCCGCGTTGTTCCAGGTTACCATCGAAAGAGAATCAGATATCGAGAATACCGGCGGCACGTAGTCAAAGTAGCTGAATTCGCGTGTGGCTCTCGAAACGTGATAATTGCTGTCGAAGGCAGCATAAGTAACCGTACGCTTCATGTTCTCGTCAAAGGCGGAAACGGATTCTATGAGTATCGAGGGCGTAACGTCGCCGTCCTCGGAGTCCGTGGCTTTCAGTCCCTCCATAAGGACGCTTATCGGATCGTTCACGGAAATCTTCAGTTCTCCTTCGGGAACGTAGAGAACGGGAGCGCGGTCTTTGTTTGATCTTATGAGAAGGATACCGTACAGCGCAATCGACGCCGCAAGAAGCGCCGCTATTATCCAAAACAGGATGTTTCCTTTTTTCTTCAGGTCCATAATCATTATGCCTTTCGGTTTTTCTTCGGTTCAGCTGAGCCTCGGTCTTTTGTTGCTTATAAGAGCGGAGGGGTTCGATTCAAAGAGAAGACGGGCGGTTTCGGCTCCGCAGAGCTCCTTTATTGCGGCCGCCGGCTCTTTGATGGCTGTGTTTCTTATTTTGTCCGAGTGCGCATCGCTCGCGGCAACGTGAACCAGTCCCTCTCGCAGAAACAGAACGGACTTTTCTTTTGCGGACTCTCCGAACATTCCGGTGACGGAGCCCGCGTTAATCTGTATTACGCAGCCGAGATCCAGCCAGCGCTCAAGCGCTGCCGGGGTTGAGACGGCGTATCTTTCGGGGTGCGCTATTACCGGACAGAGGCCGGAGTCGAGAATGGTTATCAGCGAACGGTCAATGAATTCCCGGCTTTCAAAGAAGTCGAACTCGGTGAGAAGAAATCGGCTTCCGTTAATCGTTATGAAGGTTCCGTCGATTAATATATCCTCCAGAAAATCATTGGCGAAAAGCTCCATGCCGGGATAAATATCGATTTTGAGTCCCTTTTCCCTTGCAGAGCGGCGAAGTCGCGACACTCCCCGAAGTATGCCGTCGCATATCATTCCGGCTGACAGCGGATCGCGTCCGGAATGAGAAGTGGCGACAATGCCGGAAACACCGTCGGCACAGGCCAGAGAGAGCATTCTGAGGGACATTTCGGGTGACTGAGAGCCGTCATCGATTCCCGGAATTATGTGAGAATGAATATCGATTATACTCATTTTTGAAAAAATACTCCAAGTATACAATTATAAATAATATATCATATTATATTAAATTTGTCAAGACTTTGTTGGGTTGGTCTTGTTTTTTTTACATTTGTATGGTATAATGAATCGGCAAAGCCGGAATAAGAAGGAGAAAAAAGAAATGAAATACCCGAGACCGCAGCTGAAACGCGCCGAATGGTACCCGCTTGACGGGGAATGGATGATAAACGGAGAGCCCGGAAGGGTTCCCGGCTGCAGAACGGAGGAAAAGCTCCGATATGAAAAAAGCTTTGCTTTTGATAAAACAAAGCCCACGGTAATTCTTCATTTCGGCGCCGCGGATAATCTTGCCCGCGTTTATCTGAACGGCGAATATATCGGCGAGCACATAGGCGGATATCTTCCGTTCAGCTTTGATGTATCGGATAAAATCGGACATGAAAACACTCTTGTGGTTGAAGTCGAGGACGAGCTTGACCATACTTATCCGTACGGAAAGCAAAGAAAAGACAGGGGCGGAATGTGGTATACTCCGGTCTCAGGTTTATGGCAGTCCGTTTGGCTTGAACAGCTTCCGAGCGTATATATTGCCGATGTTAAGATAAAAACCGACCTTCTGGGGGCGGATATTTCGGTTTTGCTTAAGGGTCCCGAAGGGGAAAGCGTTAAAAACGAACGCGTAAATATCGAAAATCCGGAGCTCTGGACTCCAGAAAATCCGAGACTGTACACGCATAAGCTGAAATACGGAGACGATGAGGCTGAGGTCTATTTCGGACTCAGAACCGTCGAAGCCAGGAACGTGAACGGCAGGCCGACGGTGCTTCTTAACGGTTTTCCCGTGTTTCTGCACGGAGTCCTTGACCAGGGGTATTTCGGGAAAGGCCTGTTCGTTCCGGAGGACGTCGATGCTTATGAGAAGGACATAAAGGGAGTAAAGGCGCTTGGCTTCAATACGCTGAGAAAGCATATTAAAATCGAGCCCGAGGAGTTTTATTACGAGGCTGACAGATGCGGAATGCTCGTCATTCAGGATATGGTAAACAGCGGGGAATACCGCTTTTTCCGCGATACGGTCCTGGGAACGCTGGGCTTCGGCTATGACGACAGGCATGTAAAGCACGACAGAAGAACGGAGTTTTTTACGGAGCACTGCAAGGAAACGCAGGACAGGCTGTATAACCATCCGTCTGTAATAGCCTATACCGTTTTTAACGAGGGCTGGGGACAGTTCGACAGCGACAGACATTACAGGCTTTTAAAGGAGAGGGATCCCTCGAGGCTTTACGATTCCACCTCCGGCTGGTTTGCCCGCAGCGAAAGCGATTTCGACAGCCCCCACGTATACTTCAGGAACAAAAAACTGAAGCCCGGTGTCCGTCCGATGCTCCTCAGCGAATGCGGAGGCTTTACTCTGGATCTCGGCACGGGCGGCAGAACCTACGGCTACGGAAAATGCTCCGACAAGGCGGCGCTCACGGGAAAAATCGTGTCCATGTATGAAAAGATGGTGTTCCCGGCAGTGAAAGCCGGCCTTTGCGGCTGCATTTACACGCAGCTTTCGGATATTGAGGACGAAATAAACGGTCTGTTCACGTCGGACAGAAGCGAGATAAAGGTCCTACCGGAAAAAATGAATGAAATAAGCCGGAAGCTCGGCGAAATTATGTCGGAATTTCGGTAAAGCAAAGCGCCGGAAAACGCATGAACTGGAAGAAATTCCATTTGCGTTTTCCGGCGCTTTGCCGTTGTGCCTTAAGACAATGAAGTGTTTTTTAGTGGCTTCCCGAAAACTGCGGGACGGTGATTTGCCGCCGGTGACGGGATGAGGTGGGATTTATTGTCAGATGAGTTCAAGCGCTCCGGGCTTCAGGGTTCCGTTGGTTTCTATGATATCGGCTCCGAATTCGCGGACGGAACGGCGGAGCTCCTCAACCTCGGCGATGAGCCAGAGTCCTACCTTGCCGTAATTGTGAAGCTCTGCGCAGAATTCGGCATCGGCCTTTCTTTCCTTGCACCATGCGGTGGCCTTGTTGTCGTAGGGAATCCAGACGGTGGCTCGCTCCTTTACGTTTCTGCCGATCCAGTCTAGCACGAAGGGGGTGAGGCTTCCGTCATAGTGTATTTCGGCTTCCGGGAAAATTTCGGCGAGGTGGAGCATATAGGGGAAGGTCTTGCAGGTGAAGCCGACTCTTCTTCCGAGCCCCGATTCCTTTACGACTCTGCAGAATTCCTCGAATCTGACCTGATTGAAGCTCTGGAATACATTGTCGAGCTTAACCGCCAGCGTGCTGTTCGAGCCGATGAAGTCAAGCGCCTCGGCGAGAGTGGGAATTCGGGTTCCGCGGAATTCCTCGCCCTTGAAGAGACCGGCGTCGAGCTTTTTCGCCTCGGCGAGGGTAAGGGCGTCGGAGGGAGTCTTTTCGACGAAGGCGGTGCCGTCGTCAAAGCGGCAGGTGCGGTTGTACGTGCCGTCATGCAGGCAGATGCAGCGGTTGTCTGCCGTGAACTTGTTGTCAAGCTCGATGACGTCGTAGCCCTGGTCTATGGCTGCTTTATATGATACGAGTGTGTTTTCGGGATAAAAGGCGCTGTCGCCTCTGTGGGCCTGGAATCTGAAACCGGCTTTTTCCATTTTGATTTGTCCTTTCAAAATAATGTCTTTCTATGCCTTCCGGCGTCAGTGAACGCTTCCTGCGGCATCATTGTTATAATTCTATACCAAAAATGCCTCTGTGTCAAGAAAAAGGTTGAATATTATTAAAAAATAAAGTATAATATATAAATAAAGTACAATGGAGGAGTGAAAGCTCCGGAAGGAACATACAATGACGAACAAAAAGGAACTGTCAGAAAGAATAAACAGACTTCTGGGTGACACGGAAGGAAAGGCCGTTCTTCTCGGAATGGGAGTATCGAACCTGCCCCTTGCCGCCATGCTGAAAAAAAGACTTCCCGCCGGCGCCCTTACCGTGAGAGACGGAAAAAGCGCGGAGGCGCTGCTGCCGTCGCTTGAAAAGCTGTTCGGAGGCTTTGATGCGGATGTAACGGACAAACCGGTGTTCGAATACAGCGGAGTAAGATTTGTGCTCGGAGCTCAGCCCGCGGATTTTTCCGACGCCGAGCTCGATCTCATCGATGATAAAACCGTGATATTCCGCTCTCCCGGAATAAGACCGGATGCCGGACGCATCCCGGAGGCAACGGCAAGAGGAGCTCTTCTGACATCCGAAATGGAGTGGTTTTGCTCGGAGACTCCGGCAGACATCATCGCGGTTACAGGCAGCGACGGAAAGACCACGACCACTACGCTCACGCACCTGCTTATTTCCGGCTCCGGCAGACAGGCCTACGTCGGAGGCAACATAGGTACGCCGCTTCTCGACAGGGCGGACGGAATGAAGGAGGGCGATTTCGCCGTTCTCGAGCTTTCGTCCTTCCAGCTCCAGACGATGAGCGGTCCCGCCGTCAGAGCGGCAATAACGAATATAAGCCCTAATCACCTGAACTGGCACACCGATATGGACGAGTACACGAATGCGAAATATCACGTGTTCGGCGAAAACACGGAGCTTCTCGTGCTCAATGCCATGAATCCGCTCTCCCGCGCCGCAGCCGATGTTTTCGGCGGGCATGTGACGTTCTTTACCGCCAGAAACGCAGAAGACGCAACCTTTGAAACGCTGACGGGCGGACGTCCCGATTCTTCCGCTGTATGGCTGAAGGACGGATATGTCGTATTTTCGGACGGCCAAACGGAGGAAAAATGGCTTAAGGTTTCGGATATAAAGCTCCCCGGCATTCACAATATTGAAAACTATATGACGGCAGCGGCTCTGACAAGGGGAATCAGGGCCCCCGGAGTGCTCGAAAAAACAGCCGCCTCCTTCGGCGGTGTTGAACACCGCTTTGAGCTTGTCAGGGTACTGAGAGACGTGAAATACTACAACAGCTCCATAGATTCCAGCCCTTCGAGGACCGTAGCCGCACTGTCGAACCTCGACTGCAGACCCGTAGTAATCTGCGGCGGAAGAGACAAGCACGTGCCCTTCGATCCGCTTGCGGAAGCGCTGCTCGACAGAGCCTCCGCCGTCGTGCTGACAGGCGAGGCGGCAGAGCAGATAAAGTCGGCCATAATTAAGGCTGCGGCCTCCAGAGAGGAGGGAGGGGCATCGCTCACCGGCGTCTGGGAGCCGGAGTTCGAATCGGCGGCCCGACGCGCGTCGGAGCTCGCAAAAGCGGGAAGCGCCGTAATTCTTTCTCCCGGCTGCACCTCCTTTGACCGTTTTGCGAATTTCGAGGAGCGCGGAAGATACTTTAAGAAGCTTGTCAGCGAGCTTGAGTGAGCACAAGATAAAAAACGAAAGGAAACAGATATGGAAAACACCGAACTTAAGAAGCTCATAACGGAGCTTTCCGGGCTCATGTCGATATCAGGCTTCACTTCCGTCGACGGGGACAGACTGAAGAGTCTGCTTGGTGATATATTTGACGAATGCGAAAGCACTCCCGCGGGCAACTACCGCTTTGTAAAGAGATGCGGCCGCGAAAATGCCAGAAAGATTCTCATCGACACTCATTTCGATGAGATCGGTATGATGGTTACGGGCATCCGTGACGGAGGCTTTCTGAATGTTATCAACATCGGCGGACTTGACACTGCCATTCTTCAGGCAGGCGAAGTAACCGTATACGGAAAAGACGAAAACGGTGTAAGACATGATATATACGGAGTTGTCGCGTCAACTCCGCCGCACCTCAGAAAGCCCGGAGACGCCATGAAGCTCCGCGACATATCCGAGATACTCATAGATACCGGATATCCCGTGAATGAGCTCGGGAAATTCGTCTCAGTAGGAACTCCGGTCGGCTTCAGACCCGTTTATTCCGAGCTGAAAAACGGTTTTATAGCCGGAAAAGCCTTTGACGACAAGGCCTGTGCCGCCTGCGCCGCGGCAGCGATTGCCGAAACCGCGCGGGAGGACCTCATAGGCGATGTGATCCTGCAGCTCTCGAATTTCGAGGAGGCCGGAGGAGGCATGACGGGCGCTCTGACCGGCGCCTTTGCCGAGGAACCGGACTGTGCCCTTGTAGCCGACGTGAACCTGGGCAGAACCCCCGACACGAAGAAGAGCGAGACCGTTGTCGTAGGAGGCGGCACAGCCGTGACGCTTTCGCCGATAACCGACAGAAGACTGTCTTCCGCGCTCATCGCCGAGGCACGCGATGCGGGAATAAAGGTTCAGGTGTGCGTTGCCGCGGGAAGCACCGGGACGAATACCAACGTTATAAATCTTGCGGGGAAAGGAATTCCCACAGTGGATGTCGGACTTCCGCTGAAGAGCATGCACACGTCGACCGAGGTGATTTCGATGAATGATGCCGAATCGCTGAAGAACGTGATCAAGCTCTTTATCAGCTCCGGAAAGATTGCGGCGGAAATATGATGCGGAGGGAAAATCATGGAAAACATAAATGAAAACAGCCGGCCTTCGGGCATAGAGCTTCTCCGCACGCTCTGCGGAATATTCGGCCCGTGCGGAAATGAGGAAAGAGTCAGGGACAAAATCGCAGATATTCTGAAGGACTCGGGAATCGCTTCGGAAAAGGACAGAATCGGCAACCTGTTCGTAAAAATACCGGGCGGCGGAGAGGGATACGATCCCGAAAACCCCGTTAAGATAATGATTTCGGCCCATATGGACGAGGTCGGCTTCATGGTTCGCGATATAGACGCCGACGGTTATATCCGCTTCATCTGCGTCGGAGGCATAGATCCCTGCGTGCTGTGCGGAAAACGCGTCGTGTTTATGGGAGCGGAGGGCGAAGTGAAGGGCGTCATCGCCTCAAAGGCCATCCATCACAAAACCGCCGAGGAGAGAACCACGGCCGTAAAGATCGAGAACATGTACGTGGATATAGGCGCCGAGGATTACGAGGATGCATCCCGCTGGCTTGCGGTCGGCGATTACGGCCGCTTCGATTCGGAGTTTGTCCGCTTCGGAATTAACGATGCGTTCATAAAGGCTCCCGCTATCGACGACAGACTCGGCTGCGCCGTAATCATAGAAACGCTCAAAAGACTTGCCTCAGAGGGTAAAAAGCTGCCCTTCGATCTCATCGCGGGCTTTACGGTGAGAGAGGAAATAGGAAAATCCGGCGCCGGTATGGCGGCCAGACGCTTCCTTCCCGACTATTCCGTTGTCCTTGAGTCGACGGCCGTTGCGGATCTCCCCGACGTAAAGCCCAACTCAAGAGTGGCGGCAGCGGGAGGCGGAGGAGTTATCTCCCTGCTTGACAGATCCACGATCTACGATGCGGACCTTGTATCGGCTGCGCTGGAGCTCGGAGAGAAAAAGGGAATCCCCGTTCAGATAAAGAAGTACCTCTCCGGAGGCAACGATGCCGGAAGCATCCACAAGAGCGCCTACGGAACGGCCTGCCTTGCAATCTCGGCGCCCTCAAGATATATTCATTCGGCGGCAAACGTAATCTGTGCCGAGGATTATTTCTCCATCAGAGAGCTCGTTTACGCAATTCTCACCGAACACAGCTTCAAAAAATAAGCAAAGAGCACGGAAAGGACGGAATTATTATGTATTCACTGATAAAACAGATTGTCTGCTGCCCCGGAACATCGGGCAGCGAGGGAGCAACCGCGGAGCTTCTGTCGGATATCATGAAGGACCGCTCGGATGAAATATACAGAGACAGGCTCGGCAACCTCATCTGCCGCAAGAAGGGCAGGAGCGAAAACGCCCGCCGCGTGCTGCTTTGCGCACACATGGATGAAATAGGCTTCATCGCAACTTATATTGAAAACTCGGGCCTTATCAGAATAGCCCCCATCGGAGGAATCAACTTTACGGCATCGTCGTATTCCGAGGTGATTTTCGAGAACGGAGTCGCGGGCGTGCTCGTGCCCGATTCCGGTGTGGCCGCCGGCAGCTTTGCGGCGGACGTGTTCGGCGTCGATATAGGCGCATCGTCAGCGGCAGAGGCCTCGAGAAGAGTGAAAATCGGTGACAGATGCGCGATGCGTCAGACCGTAAGAAGGCTCGGCGGAGGAAGAATCTGCGGACGTCCGCTTGACGACAGAGTCGGCTGCGCCATACTTGCCGAAATTGCGGAAAAACTCGCCGGAACCGAAACCGAAGACGATATTTATTACGTTTTCTCGGTTCAGGAGGAGGTCGGACTCCGCGGAGCAGGGCCCGCAGCCTTCGGCATCAGACCGGATGTCGCTCTCGTTTACGACGTAACCGGCACCGGAGACACCGCAGGAGCCAAGCCCATGGAAGTGAAGCTCGGAGGAGGCGCCGCAATAAAGCTCAGGGATTCATCGGTAATCTGCAATCCCGGTCTTGCCGATGAGCTTGCGAAAATCGGAAAGGAAAAGGGAATAAAGACGCAGTTTGAAATACTGAGGGCCGGAGGAACCGATACCGCGGCAATTCAGGCGTCCGCATCCGGCTGCATCGCAGGTGCGATTTCGATTCCCTGCAGATTCATTCACTCCGGAGTCGAGACCGTCGATCTCGCCGATGTAAAAGCCTGCGTGGATCTTACCGTTGCATATCTTACGAAATGATTCCCGATAAACAATCGCCCATAGCCGTTTTCGATTCGGGAGCCGGAGGTCTGTCCGTGCTCGCGGCGCTGAAGCGGTTTATGCCGTGCGAGGACTACATTTTCCTCGGCGACAGAAAAAACGCACCGTACGGCGATAAGTCTCACGATGAAATCAGGAGAATATCGCTGGAGAATGCCGGCATGCTCTTCGGCATGGGAGCCAAGGCTCTTGTGATTGCCTGCAATACCGCCACTGCGGCGGCCGTGGACACCGTAAGAGAAGCGTTTCCGCAGTACGCCGTGATAGGAATCGAGCCTGCGGTGAAGCCCGCCTTTGAGGCCGGCTGCAGGCGGATAGCGGTGCTCGCAACTCCCAGAACCGTGAGCGAGGACAGGTTTTCCCGACTCCTTCGCTCTTACGGAAATCAGTACGGGGGGCAGGCCTTCGGCATCGGCTGCAGGGGACTCGCGACTATGATAGAGGAAAACACCGTATCGGCCGATTATTTCACGAAGCTCTGGAAGGAGCATTTCGGAGACGGATTCCCTGACGGAATCGTTCTCGGATGTACGCATTATCCGTTTGCATCGGACGTTATAAAAGATTCGCTTCCCGAAGGCATACCTGTTTTCGACGGCGCCGACGGTACCGCCAGACAGACATGCAGAAGACTCGGAGAAGCAGGACTTCTTACCGAAAATGCAGCAAAAGGAAGAATCCTTATGCCCTGCGATGACGGCTTCCTTGCCGCCTTCTGGAAGACCCACTGCCCCGCTTATCAATAAAACCGAATAACAGAAAGAAAAAACAGAAATGAGTAATGATGCTAAACTGACACGCGCCGAGCTCGAAGCCCTGACTGAGGAGACCGAAAGGGCGCTTGCCGGACGCTTTGCGGAAATAGACAGAACAGCATATGCAAATACCGGAAGAATCCTCAGAGCCTTCAGAGAGGAGAAGGTCAGCGACTCCTGCTTTGCCGGGACGACGGGATACGGATATGACGACAAGGGCAGAGAAGTGCTCGATGCTGTCTGGAGCCGCGTTTTCGAAACAGAGCTCTCGCTTGTGAGGCACAACTTCGGGAACGGAAGGCACGGGCTCTCCACGGCGCTTTTCGGGCTTCTGAGGCCCGGTGAGACGCTTGTTGGCGTAACGGGAAAGCCTTATGACACTCTGGACGAGGTCATAGGCATTTCCGGCGCCAACGGAGACGGCAGCCTTGCGGACTTCGGAATAAAATACGCCGAAATCCCCATGGCCGGAGGAATATCAGGCGGAAGGATAGATATTCCCGCAGTACGCGAAAGACTCCTTCAGGACTCCGGAATCAGGGTCGTATTCGTACAGCGTTCAAAGGGATATATGAACAGAAGAACTCTTTCCCCCGACGAAATCACGGAGCTCACTGAGGCGGTTCACTCGGTGAGACGCGACGTCATGGTTGTTGTTGACAACTGCTACGGGGAATTCACGGCGGACCGTGAGCCCAAGGCGGATCTTCTCGTAGGTTCGCTCATAAAGAATCCCGGCGGAGGCATGGCCCTTACGGGAGGATATATAACAGGCACCGCAAGAGCCGTAGAGCTCTGCTCCTACAGACTCACAACTGTCGGAACCGGACGCGAGGTCGGCGCCACGCTCGGACAGAACAGAAACATGTTCATGGGACTGTTCTATGCGCCGCATACCACGGCTCAGGCAATAAAGACCGCTCATTTTGCGGCTTACGTCTTCGAAAAACTCGGATATGACGTTTTCCCGGCCTGGGACGAGCCGAGATTTGATATAATCCAGACCGTTATCACACACAGCCGCGAGCGTCTCTGCGATTTCTGCAGAGGAATACAGTCGGGCTCTCCCGTGGATTCCTACGTCTCCCCCGAGCCGTGGGCAATGCCCGGATACACCGATGAGGTAATAATGGCCGCAGGCTGCTTTGTCCAGGGAGCTTCCGTGGAGATGTCGGCCGACGGACCTATTCGCCCCCCCTATACGGCCTTCTTCCAGGGCGGACTAACTTACGAATCGGGCAAGTACGGAGTGCTCGAGGCCGCCGCAATGGTTGGCAGAAACAAGGATTAATACACACAGAGGTAGTAAAATATGAAAAGAATAACCAAAACCGCTCTATCGTCAGTTCTTGCGGCGCTCATGCTTCTGACTATCCTTTCGCTCTTTGCTGCCTGCTCGGACAACGGTGTTCCCGACGGCATGTTTGCGATTTCGCTTTCAAGCGATCCCTATAATCTCTATGTCCCAAAGTCATGGTTCAACAACTCCGTAAGCGGTCACACCTCCGCATATTATTCCAATGCGGATAAATCCAACATCTCCATGACCGCCATGCTTCAGGATTATGACAATCATCTTGAAACCGTTGACGATTACATGAAGACCGTCGACAAATCCCTGTCCGCGCTTCTTCCCGAATACAGCAGAACCACCGAGTTTAAAGAAACCACTCTCGGCGGAAGAGCTGCGCAGAGCTTTGAATATACGGCCAAAATCGACGGAAAAGCCTACAGATTCATGCAGACGGTCACTCTGAAGGGCTATGACTTTTATATTTTCACATATACGGCCGAGGCAGAGAACTATGAGCTTCACGCCGATGACATCGCCAAAATACTCGAGAACATCTCGTTCAAATAATGGACAGACTGATTTATCTTGACAACAGCGCGACCACATCGCTGTGTCCGGAGGCTGTCGCCGCAATGAACGATGCGGTCCGGATCTTTGCAAACCCTTCGTCGCTGCACTCGGCCGGAGCCGCGGCCGCCGGACTCCTCGAAAACTCCAGAAAAACACTCCTGAAGGCCGCCGGCCTTGGAGGAAAGTTCCCGGCGATTTTCACAGGCTCCGGAAGCGAGGCAAACAATCTTGCGATTCTCGGAGCCGCAAGGACGGGCAAGCATTTTCCGTCGAAAAGAATCATTATTACCGATTCCGAGCATCCTTCCGTGGAAAACTCGGCTCTGAGACTCGAAAAGGAAGGCTTTGAGGTCGCATTTATTCCAACGCGCGGCGGAAAACTCGATGAGGAAGTCCTTGAAAACGAGCTTAAAAAGGGAGCCGCGATAATATCGCTGATGCTGGTGAATAACGAAACCGGTGCGATATACGATGTCGACAGGGCATTCTCCGAGGCGAAGCGCCTGTGTCCCGGAATACTGTGTCACTGCGATGCGGTTCAGGGCTTCATGCGTGTTTCTCTGCCGAAGAATGCGGATATGATTTCCGTCAGCGCCCATAAGATTCACGGTCCCAAGGGTACCGGAGCGCTGTTTGTCACTCCGGAAATCATGAAGAAAAAAGCCCTGTCTCCCGTGATTTACGGCGGAGGACAGGAATTCGGGCTCAGATCCGGAACAGAGAACACAGTCTGCATAGCTGCTTTTGCGGCCGCTGCCGCAGCCGCTGCGGCAAGCCGGGAACAGGATGCCGAAAAGCTTGATGCTCTTTACGCTCTGACCGTTGCGGAAGCCGAGAAGGCCGGAGCCAGAGTTAACGTTCCTGCTGTTCATGCTTCGCATATCATATCCGTAACGCTGCCCGGAATAAAGAGCCAGACTATGCTGGGGCTTTTGTCGGCAGGCGGCGTCTGCGTATCCTCGGGCTCCGCATGCTCGTCTCATGACGCTAAGATAAGCCGTGCTCTCAAAGCCTTCGGACTCCCGGATTCCGAGGCCGACTGCACTGTCAGAGTAAGTCTTTCGGCTGAAAACACTCCGAAGGACATAGAGGTATTCGGCAGACTCCTCAGCGGAGGCATTGCCCGTCTCATAAGGGTAAGACGCTGAGCTTTTTAGCTCCGTAGCCCAAAAAGCAACCGAAAGGATTATTTTCATGGAAATAAAAAGGATTACCGAAATCGCGGGAGCGATAAAGGACAACATCGCGCGGGTCATCGTAGGCAAGAACGATACGGTCGATATGCTCACGGTATGTCTTCTCTGCGGAGGACATATGCTGCTCGAGGATGTTCCGGGTACCGGAAAGACCATGCTGATCAAATCCCTGGCTGCATCGGTGGGCTGCAGATTCGGGAGAATTCAGTTTACCCCGGATCTTCTTCCCTCGGACATTACTGGCATCAATTTTTTCAATATGAAGACCTCGGAGTTCGAGTTTGTCCCGGGACCCGTTTTCACGGAAATACTTCTGGCAGACGAAATCAACCGGGCGACTCCCAAAACACAGTCCGGACTTCTGGAGTGCATGGAGGAGAGACAGGTAACAATCGACGGAAAAACGTATAAGCTTGAGCCTCCGTTCATGGTTATTGCGACACAGAACCCTGTGGAAACGCTCGGGACGTTTCCTCTTCCGGAAGCCCAGCTTGACAGATTCCTTATGAAAACGGGAATGAACTATCCGTCTCACGGGGAATGCGTTGACATACTCGCGAGATTTGACAGAGCTGATCCGCTGTCCGAGCTGAAGCCCGTGGTTTCATCGGACGAGCTTAAGGACGCTATAGCCTCGCTGCCCGATATTTATATATGCCGTGAGCTTATGGATTATATAGCGGCCGTTTGCGAGGCAACCCGCAGGTACCCTCATGTTATACTTGGTGTAAGCCCGAGAGGCGCCCTGGCGCTCATGAGAGCCTCTAAGGGCTATGCTGCGCTGTCAGGCAGGGGATATGTTACCCCCGATGACATTAAGCGTGCCGCACATCCCGTACTTGACCACAGAATACTTCTCGAATCAGCCGCAAGACTCAGAAAGAACGCCGCTGCTGCCGTGACCGATGATTGTATGTCCGGTATCAGAGTTCCTACCGAGGCGGTTTTTGAGGGCTGAGGAGCTGCGGCGTCGGTATGAAATTCTTCGACTTAATCGGAAGGCTTTTCGGGGCTGTATTGGAAGGAATAGCGCTGTTCCTCCTATCCCCGGCTGCGCCCTATGTCCTGTGGACCGCTGCCGCAGTCATTGCTTTTTTCGTTCTGCGTGCTTTTTACCGCAGGGGCAGAGACAGTCATCTCGGCGCGCTCACGGTTGAGAGAACCTTCTCGGAGAGCGGAGTGTATGCCGGAAGCGAGCTGATTCTGACTGAAACGGTCACAAATCACGGCTTTTTTCCGCTGTTTAAGGTGGATGTTGAGGCTTATCTTTACAATGATCTCAGACTGTCGGGATTCGATCCACCTAAGAAAGACGGAATGCAGTTCTTCTCTGGACGGTTCAATCTTCTGCCATATATGCGCGTAAGACGCCATTACAGGCTCACCGCGCTTTCGAGGGGCTACTACAGAATCGAGTCGGCAACAGTACCGAGATGGGACGGAACCGAGCAGCTCATGGCTTGCCCTGCCGAGCTTTACGTTTATCCTCATCCCATTCCTCTGGCATCAGTAATGGCGGCCTCCGGCAGGATGCAGGGAGACGGACGCGCCGCAAGGCAGCTGTTCTCGGATCCCTTCAGCTTTTCCGGAGTAAGGGATTACAGATACGGCGACCCGATGTCGGCGGTGAACTTCAAGGCATCGGCGAAAACCTGGATGGCATCGTCGGTCGATGCTTCGCCGCTGAAGGTGAATTCCAGGGATTTCTGTTCCGACAGGCGCCTTGCGGTTTTTATGGATTTCAGTCTTGAGCGCGACTGCGGCATCGACGGAAAGCAGTATTCCGCCAGAATCGAGGCGGGACTGTCGTACGCAGCCGAGCTTATCAGAGAAGCGGTATACGGCGGCTTTACGGCATCGTTCACCTGTAACTGCAGGCAGCAGGACGGAGGCATGCAGCTGAAGTTTCCGTCTGCCGGAGGGGAAGAGCACATGCTCTCGATTTTCCGTGCCATGGCACTTTTGTATCCCTCCGACGGCGCATCGTTTCAGATGCTGCTCGACGAAGCAATAGAAAGCGGGCTTTCCGACAGCGAAATCTTTGTAATTGAAATGTGTCCGTCCGAGAGGACCGACGAAAGGCTGGCGCTCCTTTCAGCCCGCGGAAACAGCATAAGGGTTATACTGCTTTCCGAGCTTGACGAGGAGGCCGCAGCTATTGCGGGAAGGGGGACAGAAGCATGAAGAAGCTTTTGGAGCTAATTAAAAACTGCTTTCTCAGGCTTTCGCGATCCCGCGGCTTTTCTCCCGCAAGACTGATCCTTACGGGTATATACGTATACGCAATTATTGTCTCAGCTCCCGTTTTTACCGCTTCGATTGGAAATTACGGCCGACAGGCGGCTGCTCTGGCGGTTTTTTCCGCAGGTCTTATCCTTTTTCTCCGTTCACTTAAAAAAATCTTTGACAAAAAAGCCAGAAGCGCAATACTGAGCTTTCTCGGACTCACTGTCGAAAAGATCGGACGCGGATTTGAAATAATAGGTGAAAAAATCAAAAACGTCTTCGGCATCGGCCGCTTCAGAGGCTACGGAGAGGAACGCGATTACGTGTTCGGGGAGAGAAGACGAAAGGGGAAAAAACGCGGCAGACTCCGCAATACACAGCGATGGGGAGACAGTGAGGACAACGCAGCGCGCGTGAGATTTATTTTTACGGAATTCATGATTTCAAAAATCAGGGAAGGCTACCGTATGAAACCTTCCGAGACCCCTACGGATATCGAAAGGGAGGTGGCTTCCGCCGATGAAGACCACTGCCTCTTTGAAGCATACGGAATAGCCCGTTATTCCGGAGGCCGTGAACAGATTGACGATGAAACCGTCGAACGGCTTTCCGAGCATTACGGAATCAAAAAATAAGTTCGGATACCAAAATTGGCTGTAAAAAAGTTCCTGAAGTTAAAGTCCCCGAGAGTCAGAAGACTTTCGGGGACTTTTTATAAAGCGCGTTTGTATCGGTTAAATCATGCGGCGGTTGTTTCGGGAACGTATATCACCTTTGAATGGCTGTATACGGCATCCGCTACCTTTTCGCGGAAGGCTGCATCTCTGAGATAGCCTTTTCCGTAATAGCTCTCAAACATGCTTTCAATCTGTTCGGCTGTGTAGTTGTAGCCCTGAGAGT
>JAKSPQ010000169.1 GCA_024404665.1 Clostridia bacterium | reverse complement strand
CGGGAGGGGGCAGAGCAGTTGCCTGGCTTGTTGCCGCGATGCTGCTGCTCGGACATGTTTTGGCAAGAATAAGTAAACCTGCCAAAATCAATTGGCTGATGTCGCTGGTTCCGGACGGGCGGAGAGGTGTTTTTTCCGCCAATAAAGAAATAGTATCGCTTCTGATAGGAATGGCCTTTACTGCCGCGATGAGCAGAATCATCGACGGATATGAGGCAGTGGGAAATCTTAATAAGGCATACATCTTTATCGGAGTGACAATTCTTCTGCTCACTTTATTGCATACGCTTTCGCTGATATTTGCAAAAGAGAAGACTGTCCCGGAAGACGATAAGCCGGAGAAGCACTCGGTGCTCGGAATGCTGTCCGATAAGAATATTTGCGCCGTATTGGCGATATATGTGCTCTGGGGCGTCGTCAGCAGTATTTCCCGCCCCTTTTACGGATCCTATGAGATAGACGAGCTTGGATTTTCGATGACGTTCGCTTCGCTCCTTGTTATTCTGGGCAGTTTTGCGAGAATGCTCTTTTCAAGACCGATGGGAAAACTTGGCGATAAAAAGGGCTTTCTGACAATGCTGGCGTCTGGTCTTCTGCTGGAAACCGCTTCTCTTGTCACAGCGGCCTTTTCGACTCCTCAGAACGGCAGAATACTGTTCACTGCGAGTATGATCCTGCATTATACGGCGATGGCCGGAATAAACAGCGGACTTGTTAACTCAATCTTCGATTACGCGAAGCCCGCCGCACGTACAGGGGCAATAGCTCTTGCCGATTTCCTTTCCGGTGTTTTCGGCTTTGGTGTAACCGCGGCCGTCTCTCCCGCTGTAAACGCGATACAGGAAAGCGGAAATACGGTTCTGGGACACAGTATCTTTGCTCAGCAGCTGCTTTCCGCCGTCGCGGCTGTCTGCTGCATGGGAATGATTGTATTTATCCTTATTATGAAGAAAAAACTAAACCGCCCGGTAATTCGTTGAATACCTTAAGGCGGCAAAAATACGGACTGTGCCGAAAAAGATGCGTCTGCCGTATGACGGCCGTATGTGAACATACGGAAGCCGTACGGCAGACGTTCCCGCCGGAATCCCGCAGGGAATCCGGAGCTTTTCCGGCGCAGTCTGTTTTATTATTTGGGCTCTGTCGGATTTATAAGCTTATTATATCTCCGACATGCGAAAAAAAGCGGATATTATTTCAGACTGTCAAGAAAATCGGCGAGCTTGAGAAGACGGTCTGCGGCATAGAACATGCAGTTGATCCACATGCCTTTTCCTTTTCTGTACGATTCATCCATCCAATGCGTGGGGATGAGACCGTTTTCCTGCTGAGCTCTTGTGACGGAATCGGCGAGAGCCATGGCCTTGGCGAGATGCAGCTCTCCTCTTCCGGCCTTGTACATTTCCATGAAGGTGTAATAGATATCGGAGGTCGAGGCGTCGATCGGAACGTGCCAGCCGTACTGCTCGAGTCCGCAGGGAGTATGCCAGAGAGACGTGTCAAAGCGGCTCTTGTTCCAGGGGGAGGGGCGCTTCCAGATTACGAACTGATCCTCGACAAAGCGCATAAGCTCATCCGCAACGGCCATTTTCTCCTCATTGTCGGCATAGTTTTCGCAGTAGTAACGGATAAGTGTGGTTGCGCCGTAGTGGCTGAGGTTCGAATAGCTCACGGAGCACTTGCTGTCCTCGAACTGTCCTCCGAAGTTGTAGGATTCGACTGCCGACTCGGCATACGCAACACAGCCGTCGCAGAGCTTCTTCCAGACGGCATCGCCGGTCATGGAACAGAGCTCCGAGAAGAACGGGTAGAACTCTCTGAGGGCTTCGCAGTAATCGGGAGCGATTGCTTCTCCGGTTGTGTAATCGCGGATAAGCATCCAGCTGCCGTTTTCCTCCACGGTATCGCGGAAATAGCAGGCGATTTCCATTGCTGCGTCATAGTATTTCTTATCGCCGGTCGCTTTGTAAAGCTCAAGGTAGGCGATTCCCACATGCGGAGGATAAATCATCATGCACTGATTGATTCTTTCCGCGGCCTTGAGATTCTGGCGGGTTTCGGGATTCGGACGGAAATTAATCTGATATGTGGGAGGAATGCCCTTCATCGGTCCGGATTTCGGAGTGATGCCGATGAGGTAGTCCGCACAGGCAACGGCGATTTTCATGGCATCATCGGCTCTTTCGGGACAGAGTCCGGCATATGAAAGCATGCCGATGATGATGCCGTAGCTCATTTTGCTGGGATATACATAGTGATTGTAGTCCGGATGAGGGGTACCTTCGGTAATCCAGTGCTGCATAAAGGGCTTGGAAAGAGCATATTCAAAGGTCTTTAAGGCAGCCTCGCGGTATCCGCGGGCGGGGCCGGGAAGATCGTCGGGGAAGGATGCAAGCTTAAAGAAGGTTCTGCTTCCGGCCTGCCAGGTCTTGTTTCCGTCCTTATCGGCGGCTGTTACGGTGAGCTTTACGACTCCCTCGGGGATGTCCCTCCAGACAGGCTCAAGGTTTGCGCTGCAATCCTTTGCCGTGAAGGAACGGATGACTCCTTTTTCGTCCGTGAGCTCATATATGTAGGACGAGGCTCCCGGAATGGGCTGGAACTGAAATGCGGGGACATACATGAACTGGAAGGCTTCCGGGTTCCAGAAGGGACGGCCGGGACGGCCTCCGGGACAGGGGCTTGTTGCAGCGGTGCTGCATTCATTCATAGCCTCTGCCGCGAATTCTGCTTTTGTTTTTGATAAATACATGGCGGCTCCTTTTCGGAGAACGGACGGATTTTTGTAAAAATCCCTGTGTCCGGACTCCGTTTTTTTGTTTGTATGAAAATGATTGAATAAAGATGTTCTTCTGTTAAATCCGATAGTATGCTTATGCTTCTCACACGGTGAAAACAGACTGCGTTTGCAGGCCTTTCCGGCTTATTTGCCATTATTTCAGAGTGAACTTGTCCTCAAGGTATTTGTGGTCGGCATATCCGACAAAGAGTCCGAATTCTCCGGCCTCGGAGATATGTCTGCAGTTGAAATCGTAGAATCTCAGCTGAGGCTCGGTTACGGTGAACTCCGCCGATGCCGTCTCTCCCGCCTTGATTTCGATTTTCTTAAAGTCGAGCAGCTTCTGCTCCGGTCTTACAACGGAAGCGACGGTGTCGCTGAAATACAGCTGTACGACCTCCTTGCCGTCGCGCGTTCCCGCGTTGCGGACCTTTACCCTGACTGAGATGCTGCCGTCCTTTTCGAGAGTGTGCGAATCGAGGCTTAATTCCTCATATACGAATTCCGTATAAGAAAGACCGTAGCCGAACGGATAAAGCGGAAGATTTCCGCAATCGCTGTAATTGGAGGCGTAAGGCTTGAATTTATATTCGGCGTCCGGACCGACGGGTCTTCCGACCCTGGGTCTGCTGTAATAAATCGGACACTGACCCGTGGCCTTGGGGAAGGACATGGGGATTTTTCCCGAGGGATTAACTCTGCCGAAGAGAAGCTCCGCTACGGCGTTTCCGCCCTCGGTTCCCGGCATCCAGCACTCGAGTATGGCGTTAAGATAAGGCTCTGCTTCGGTAAGCACGATCGGGCGGCCGCAGAATACGCATGCGACGGTGTTGGAATTGGCGCGGGTAACGGCTTCCGTAAGCGCGACCTGGGGAGCCGAAAGCTTAAGCTCCGTTCTGCTCTTGCTTTCACCTGTGTAATCCTCAGGCTCGCCGATGCAGAGAATGACGGCGTCCGCGTGTTTCGCGGCGTCGACGGCGGCATCGAGCCCGGGAACGGAGTTCTCGTCCCACAGGGCAGAGCAGCCGTTTACGACGGTAACCTCGGCTCCGGGCAGAAGCTTCCTTACACCGTCGGCGACGGTTACGGTTTCATCGGCGATGCCGTTGCAGCACCAGCCGCCGAGAATTTTACCGGTATCGGCAAAGGGACCGATTACCGCAATCTTCTTTATGTCCCCGTCAAGAGGGAGAATTCCGTTGTTTTTCAGAAGAACCGCGCATTCCTCTGCGGCGCGGCGTACGATATCGCGGTTCTTTTCCGTGAGGAAAAGCTCCGAATCCCGCTTTAAGG
>JAKSPQ010000168.1 GCA_024404665.1 Clostridia bacterium | reverse complement strand
GTCTATCACATCGAGCGGGGCACCGTCGCGGAACACTTTTCCGTCCTTGATGAGCTCGAGAGCCTGAGGCACGGGCTCGGTTTCGGGTTCGGAGGTCGATGCTTCCGGAACGGTAGTATCAGCCGGCACGTTCTTTTCGCATGCTGCGAATGAAAGAACCGCCCCGAGTACCAGAAGCATTGCCATGATGACCGAAATCAGTCTTGTTCTCTTCATTTTCTTTCTCTTTTCGTTATTTCTTTATTTGATTGTCATTGAGGGTTACCGTTTTCACGCGGACGCTGAAATCATATGTCGAAATACTTTTTCAAAAGCGCCTGTGTCTGTCCCTTCATCGTGCGGAGCACGGCTTCCGCGCGGGACGTTTCCTCCGGTGTTCCCAAAGCATAATTCTTCATGAAAATACCTTCGGATTCGCAACGCAAATCGTGAAGCGGGAAATATTCCTCGATAAGGAAGCTTCCGTATTTGACGAATCTGAAATCTCCCACAAGTCTGTATTCGGGGCTTATGGTATCAAGAGCTACGGAGTACTTGTTTTTTATTGCGTCTATAAGCTCCGCCGTCCTGTTCTTTTCGGAAAAACAGAGCGTTGAGCATATGAGCGAATTGCGGTTGAAGGGAGTGGAGCCGTGGCTGTCGGCGCTTCCGACAACAGGGGGATCAAAGCCCCGCGCCTTTTCCTCATAGTAGAAGGCGGTCTGGAAGCCGTTGTGCTGGTAGTAATTCTCTCCTCCGAGTACCTCGAACGCATCGAAGGGCATGTTCTCGTACACGAAGCGAAGGAAGCTTTCGCTCAGCTGCATGGTTGAGGTGAGCCAGTACGGATGCGGAAAAATCGCAAGCCCGCCGGCCGCATGCACGCTCTCATACTCCCATTCGAGCTCAAGCGGAACCTTCTCCGCCCGTTCTCTTATCATCGCCTCGTATGCCTCGCGGCTCATGGGCTCCGGACATTCGCCGCAAAGACTTCTGACAGAGGGATCGCTGCCGGCATCATCGGTATTCGCATTGGGCTCGACCAATGCGTTGATGCTCCATTTTCCGCCGAAATTAACGTAGTGAGCATCGTTGAGAGGGAGATGTATTTCTTCTCCCTGAACCACGAGCATATCGGTTACGGGAGATTCGTCGTCGGTGCCTATGCCGAAGGCCTGCCTTCCCTCAAGCGAAGGATAATATCTTCTGTGGTCCGAAATAACCGTGAAGTCATAGCCCCATCTCCGGTAATTCGCCGCAACGGCGGCAGGGGACTCGCGCCCGTCGGAACGGCATGTATGCATGTGGAGATCTCCCCTGAAGGGATATCTTCCGGCCATGTCCGCCTCCAGCGCATACACGCGAAGCTCAAGAAATCTTTTGCTTTCGCCCTCTCTGACGAGCTGAACGTGGTACATGCCCTCTCTCGGGAAATCGGTCTCAATAACTATATCGCCGTTTCCGTCGGGGACTGCGGTATATTCCCTGCACCCTCCGGTTCCGGGATAACGCCTGTCCTCGGACAGGGCCGATTCGCGGACCCATACGGTATACTTCATATCCGGTTTGAATTCCGCATGCGCACCGAGCGCCCTCACCGTGATTACGGCAGGCCGGGATACGAGAAAAACCTTTGGGAAAATATCGTAATCGTAAAGATACTGTTTCATCTGCATGCTAAAAACCTCTTTCCGAAATCAGGAAGTTCTCAGTCGGCAAAGCCGGTTCAGCCTTCGATTTTCTCGATAAATACCTTGCCTACGGCAGCCACGAGATTCAGCCAGGGCGCGAGAACTCTGTTGTCCACGTATCTTGCGGGAGTATACTGGCGGAAGGTTTCAAAGGAAAGGTCTCCGTCATAGCCCGCGTCTCTTACGCCGTTGCAGAAGTCCTCCCAGTTGACAGTACCCGTGTATGGAGCGAGATGAAGGTCTCTCATACCGTCGTTGTCGTGAATATGGAAGGCCTTAATTCTCTTTCCTAGGGTTGTGATATACTTGTACTGATTCTTGCCGAGGAGGTTAAGATGGCCCGTATCCACGCAGATTCCGAAGCACTCGCAGCCTGCAAGTTCATTCAGATGATCGATGTACGCGACGGCCTCGTACTCGTTCGTGCAGTGTCCCTCTCTGATGGAGCCGTCGTAGCCCGTGAACAGATTTTCGAGAAGAACCAGTACGCCCGTCTCCTTAGCCTTTTCGATGAGGGACGTGTAAAGATGCTCGTTTATGGCGTCTATGTCCTTCTGTGTGTCCTTGAAATTAGTTCTGGCGAGGGAGACGCCGTGAACAACCATTCTGCCGCATCCGACCTCCTTGCAGAAATCAAGAGCGGTCTTATAAGCTTCGATGCAGTAATCGAGATAGCCTTCTTTTGCATCCGGTCTGTATGCGGGGAAGGGCGCGTGGCACTGATAGATATAGAGTCCGTTGTCCTTTATGGCCTCAAGGTCCTCGTGATAGAATGCCTTTATGCCTTCCACACCCTTTTCGTAAGGTGTTTTTCCTTCGTTCATGTGGTCCTTAAGGACGTTCTGATTGAAGCAGGTATCGATATTGAGGTCAATAGACGAGAAGCCGGCCTCCTTTATGAGTCTGTAGCAGGTCTGTTTGTCAAAGTGACCGGTCGTACCGCCGTTCTGAACGCAAAGATTCATTTTTTTCTCCTTTTTTACCGCGGCGGGACGTACACCGCTCCGTCCGCACTTAATTATCGCGGCAGGCCGACGTCGCCGGTCTGTCATTCAGGATTGTACCGATATAAGCCCCGGGATTTCTCCCGCTCCATTACATCATTTTATTATTTTATCATATTTTATAAAATAAAGCAACTGTTTTTTGACCCATGACAAAAAAACTTATTTTTAAAAGTCTCAATTCAACGGCAAATGGACCTCCTCCCCCGGACCCCGAAAAAGTTTTTTCGGGAACGAAAGCGCGGCATACGCTTTTTACCGGGGGCCGACACCGCAGAAAAAAGCATTTTTATTCTTTACAAATCAGTTTGTTTTTGATATAATATTAATATATAATTTCGGAACGCGTCACGCGCTCCGGTGCAAAACAGAAAGAGGAAGACAAAATGACAAAAAAGCTTGTTGCGCTTCTGCTTGCGGTAATTATGTCCGCAGGAGTGCTTGTGTCCTGTTCCAATCCTTCATCAGGTCCCGAGGACCCGACCCCGGCCGCCGTCGTTACCCCTGCTCCCGGCCAGGGAGATGAAACGACAGAAGCGATTCCCGAAAATCAGAAGGATACCATCGGTTCCCAGAACTTCGGAGGAGCCGAGTTCACCATTCTCTCCAGAACGCTCACAAATTATGAGTACATCGGCGATGATTCCACCGGCGACGTCGTAAAGAGCGCGGTTGCCAAGCGCAATCTTCACGTTGAGGAACGCCTCGGAGTAAAGCTCAATGTAGTCAGCGAGCCCGGTAACTGGGGCGAGAGAGACACCTTCGTAGCCAAGGTTCAGACCGCGTACACCTCCGGAAGCAAGGTTTACGATATGGTAAGCACTCACTCCGCTTACATCGTAAACATCGGTCTTTCGGGATATGCCGCCAACATGAACGAGCTCCCCACCGTTGATTTCTCCAAGAAATGGTGGTGCCCCCAGTACACCAACCACGTCATCTTCGCCGGCGCCGTCTACTCCGCGGTCGGCGACGGCGGATACTCGCCCTACGACTACACGCTGTGCACGTACTTCAACAAGTCTCTTCAGAGCTCCTACTACATTCCGGATATCTACTCCATTGTTCAGAGCGGCGCCTGGACCTTTGAAAAGATGCTCGAGTTCGCTTCCCTCGTTTCGGTTGACGCCAACGGAAACGGCAAGCCCGATACCGGCGATATCTTCGGCATGAGCATGTCGGGTCACAACGCGAGAATGTGCCAGACCGTCTGGGATACCAACATGACCGTCGCCGATGAAAACGGCAGACAGACCATTAACCTTACGGGCAACGAAAAATTCATTGCCGCTTACGACAGACTCTACGACCTCGTTTACAACAAGAACCAGTATTGCCTCTTCATGGACGAGGGCGCCAGCATGACTCCCGAATTCGCCGCAGACCATCTTCTCTTCTTCACCGAAAAGCTTCTCGAGGCAGCAAAAATGAGAGACATGGCCTCCGAATACGGTATCGTCCCCTTCCCGAAGTACGATGCCGAGCAGGAGAACTACATCTCCTCCGCACGTGACGCCATGAGCGCCATCTGCATTATGAGAAATATCGACAACCCCGCCATGGTCGGCGCGGTTACCGAGGCTCTCGCAATGTACGGCTGGCAGGATATCACCCCCGACTACTACGAAACCACCCTTA
>JAKSPQ010000167.1 GCA_024404665.1 Clostridia bacterium | reverse complement strand
CAGCTCTTCTTCGCCGCGGTCACGCTCGTGCCGTATACGCTGCTCACCGAGGACGTCGCCGCGCTGCAGCCCGCGCCTCTCGCCGTTGTCATGCTCATCACCGTGGGCATCGTCCACACGGGCATCGCCTATCTCCTGTACTTCAGCGGCATGACAGGCGCAGGCGCGGTTGCGTCGTCGCTGCTCTCCTATATTGATCCCCTCACCGCCGTCATCCTCTCCGCCCTGATTCTCAAAGAACACACCTCCCTCCTCGGCTGGCTCGGTGCCCTGCTCATCCTCGGCTCAACCGCCGCCGTGGAAATAGCGGAGATGAAGAAGAAATAATTCAACCGTCAAAAAAACGCACGACTCGCTACCGCGAACCGTGCGTTTTTATTTAGACTATAAGGTTAATAATTGGTTGTGGTTAGTTGTATAATGAAATTGGACACCACATAAAAAAGATATGGTTAATAATTCATTCGTCAAAATAAAAGTGCAGCCAATAAGTGACACTTGAACTATCATTTCTAATCTCACATAAAAAGATTCCGGCGCGGCAAAAGCCGCGCCGGGGTCTAGCGAATTATTATTCAGTTTATTTATGATACGGTATCTGACATTAGAATTGAAGCATACTCAAGGATTTCTTCTATAGAAGCAATCCCCTTAGCAACAGCTATCTTTATGTACTGTCCGTTCAAAGCATAAAACTGATCTTCTGGGAACTGGATGCCAAATGAACTGAATTCTTCGTAAGTCATCAAACCATATTGAGCAATATCCGTTTTCATTGATTCAATATCAAACTTCATATCTCCAGTAATTTCAAACGGATAGAGGAACAAAGCGGAAGGGCTTAACGAAAGAACTGATCCGGCAAAAGCATTAACATACTTGTCTGAAAAGATAGAATATGAATTATCTTCAATGACAGAGCAATTAATATCAACCAATGTCACATTTTCTATTTCACCATTCATATCCAATGCAATGAATCTGTGACCTATATAATCATACGAGTTATCAGCATCAAGAGTAACGAAGCGTGATTCGTCACAATCATAGAATGAATGCTTTTCAATCATATTGATTACATTGCCATTACTGAACGTAAGTTTGACCAAATCATATTTGGAAACACCATGATTAGTTACTGCAGAAATGCCAGTCTCAACCAAACACCCATTTTCAAAGTCCCATGCAAGAATACGTTCATCACCGGTAAGAGACTCGATTGTCTTCTGTGAGCCGTCAGCAAGTGTGATCAGAGTACCGGTGGCGAAGCAACCGCCGCCACCGCCGGTGACTTCAGTCAGTGTGCCATTGATCAGTTTGTTGTAATTGTACGTTACACTGCCGTCGGTTGTTGAACTCTGTTTAGAAAAGTACTTGGTGAAAGTAATGGGTTCATCGCTCTTGCTTGATGCCGTGAATGTATACGTCAATGTAGTTGAGCGTGACTTTGTAGTCTGTCTTACATATCCAGCAATGGTTGCAACAGTCACATAAAGCGTTCCGGAGGCCATTACCCATATGTTGTCAGATTTGGTATCGTGTAGTTTGGTAGATGTAATGGTCAGTGTATAATCAGACCCCGTGATCGTGATAATTTGACCTGGAGTTTTCTTAATTCCGGATAGTGTTCCAAGATCAAGAATGACGTTTTTTCCTTCGTCAAGGCTATAATACTCGATCTTAACTCCTTCAAGCGCAGGTACCGCTGCATTCCAGTCACCATCCTTGGAATCGCCGACGGAAATTGGGGAACCGGAAGGCTGTGAAATCACTTTGGGAGCAGGCAAAGAAGAAATGGAAACCGCAAGTATCAGCCGAATCGTAACCTCTCTTTCACCGACTGTTTCGCCGTCTGCCGTATAGCCCACAGGAGCTGTACCGGAAAGGTAACCAATATGCAAACGGCTGACCGTTAAATGACTCTGGAGCAGTTGCAACAAACGACTCACCAGAACCGATAATTGTGCTTGTCTGAAGCTCTCTGTTATCATTTGTTTTATAGTAAACTTCAATACTATGCTGATCGATTGATTCAAAAACCGGTGTTACAGCAATATACTCTTCTCCGGAAAGCATTTCGGAAACAATATCATCCTCCGTGAAACTCCAGCCTATAAAGCGCTTTCCCGAACGGTAAAGAGGCTCCGGGAATACAATTGCTTCAGAATCGTTATAGATTCTTGAACTTATAACCTGACCGTAGTCTGACAAAAAAACAACTCTGGCCGATGTTTGATCACCGGTTCTTGCAGTAGTCACCGCAGTCAGTGAAATCGGATGAAGAAGAGTGAAGGAATATACCGGTTCAGTTGAAACTGCCATTCCGTTCTCATCTATCCAAAACCGAAAATTATCGGTTCCCTTGTAAGTGACCGTTATAGCATTTCCGATGGGCCTAGTCTGATAATAATAATTCTTTTGTGTTACGGATTTTCCCGTTACAGTAAACCTTGATGCCGATATTTTAACATCTGCAGTTTCCTGTGTTTCCGCTGCGAAGATCGTGCAAGGAATTGCAACAATCATAATTACAAAAACAATTAATAAAACAATTTTTCTTTTCACAATATATCTCCGGATTTATATTTTATCATTAATTCAGAAAAAAGTTTAAACATATTGAAGCAAAATATATCAATGTCCGATTTCGTCCATATATGCCGAGAGGACCAGTTAATAGATCCAATGGTTATAATGAAAGAAAAGAGATAAAAACGCATCATTTTGTTAACGACAAAGGTATTATACCCCCCTCGATGAACACATTGTGAACAAAAAGAAAACTTTATGTGTCTTTTGTAACCATAAAAAAATAGCATTTGAGGATTGTCTGAATATTGGGTATTAATGAGATTTTCAAGGTCAGCGAATAATATTTTTACACTTTCGGCAGTTTGAAGTATCTGATTTATGATGTTTATATTTCCCGGGCGCTAAAAAAATATACTTTTTTACTATCAATCCTTGCAAATGTGTTTTCGGCTGTTATTCATATCCGCTTGCGGTTTAATGTCTTAAAAGGTAATGCTTCAGGATGCTTCGGAGGATTTCTTTTTATTATCAGGGCATGTTTTTCCGTCAAAAAAAGAGATGTAAAAAAGCTCTCTTTTTTACATCTCCCGATAATTCAGTTATTCAGTTACCTTTTGTCATTGTCTTACATATCACTCATTTTCATTTTTCTTTCGACACATCGCTCCGCCCAAGGCTGCAAAAGCCGCGGCGGCTGTTACAGCGGCTGAACCTCCGCAGCCTTTGCGGGGGCCCCCGTCGTCGGAGGTTTCGGGAGCCGCGGCAGAAGAGATTTCGGGGATGGCGCCCGTGTTTTCATCGGTGCTTATGTAGCTGTACATGAAGCGGCCGCCCGGGGCGACGTCGCCGGATGTGTAAAACTCGAGAATGTTGCCGGAGAATTTAGAATAAACGGATTTCTTTCCGGGGCTGAAAGTGCCAGAATCGCCTATGTCGTGGACGTTGTCGGTGACCGAGAAATTCAGCGTGAAGCTGTTGCCTGAGATTCCGAGATCGGACTTCCTTACGGCAAGCTGAAGGTATCTGCCGTTTAGGTTCATCTTTACGTCCGCGACGTATTCGGACGCGTATCCGTCGCCGGTGAATCTTTCAAGAACCGCCGTGCAGCTGTCTTTGGGTGCGGTCTTGTTAATGACATAATCGTAGCCCTCCCAGCCGCCTTCGGCCTCAGTGTCGAGGAGGACGTTCATCCAGAGCGGATCCGTGCAGGGAGTGATGTCGTCAGCGCATTCGACGAGAATGTAGATGTATTCGCCGTCGCGGGCTATCTGAGCGCCGATGATGTCGTTTCTGCCAGACGAGTCCGAATAGTTGTATCCTACGTAGCCGTAGTGTTCCCTGTCGCCTGTGTTGCCGATGTAGGCCGCGTAGTAGGGGCCGACGTCAGCCCACTGAGAGACATCCGACGTTATGTCGATGCGCTTTGCAAAAGTGGGCTCGGGAATGGCTCTGACACCCTTATACTGTCTGATGAAATTTACGGTCTGATAGTAATAATGGTCCTTGAGCTCGCCTCTGGATGGCTCGATGTCGCGGCTGGCAATATCGTTGAACTCGTCGGGGAAAGCGTTCTCGACTCCCTGCCATTCAGAGAATCTGCCCGCGATCCATTCGTTCCAGCCGGTAAGATAAATCACCTTCGGATCCTTCTCAAGCGCGTAGCCGAACTGCTCGGCAAGATTTGCGCCCCACAGCTTGGCGTCGGGGCGGGTATCGTAGCCGAGAGACGTCCAGGTCCTGTCGGTCACGTTTTTTCCGTTCATTGCGGTGAGCTCATGCCTGACGTAATCGTGGTTCTCCGCAGCTCCGACGGTAATCTGTTC
>JAKSPQ010000166.1 GCA_024404665.1 Clostridia bacterium | reverse complement strand
ACAGGTGGGAAGCCCGCATCGACGGCCTTGACAAGTACGAAAACGGCCAGCTTATAAAGTACACCGTCGAGGAAGTAAAGGTCGATGGATATGAGAGCAAAACCGAAGGCGACGCCGAAACAGGATTTACCGTTACAAACACCCATACCCCCAACCCGCCCACTGGTGACAACAGTCACCTCGTTCTCTGGATCGCGCTTATGATAATTCTCGTAGCAGTAATTGTCGTAATCGCTGTTCTCAGAAGGAAAAAGAACTGAATGACGCAATTATACTGAAACAGCAGGAAGCTCCGGAGCCGTATGCTCCGGAGCTTCCTGCTGTTACGATAGTCTGTTTTAAAATACATTTTTGTTTACAGCAGATAAGCGAGCTTTTCTGCCGTCTTTCTGTAATCGTCTATCTCGACATAATCCATGCCGTAAATCCTTACATGGCTGTCTCCGCCGCCCTCCGCAAAGTCGTCACCGACGTAGAGAATCTCGTCCTTCTCATATCCGTGAGCTGCGGCATAGGTCATGATGGCGTCATATTTGTTGTATTTCTTGGCGGAAAAATCAAAAGACGATGTTCCGCCGATGTAAACGGAGTAGTCGGGGAAGAGCTCGCAGACCTCCCCATACATTGCGCGGCGCTTGCTCCTGTCAGGGTCAAAGGCAAGCTTGTCTTCAATCAGTGCCTTTGTGCCGATAAGGGGGAAGGTTACCATTCCGGATTCGTGGAATTCGACGGCATCTCCGCGATATTCCGTGTAGCCGTATTTTTCTCTGAGATACTGCGTGGTTTTAAGGAAATATTCGCGGTCCGGGAAAGATTTGTCGGTTCTGATGATTTCGAATTTTCCGTCTGTTACGGTGCTTTCCTGCATGCCGTAGTTGCCTACGATGTCGATAGGGTATTCGCCCATCTGTCCGTAAATTCTGGGACAGTTTCCGGCTCCGACCATGATAAGCTTGTATTTCTTTCCGAGAGCATCGAGAAGCTCCCGGTTTTCTTTTTCAAGGGGGGAGCGGTGCTGGGTAAGCGTACCGTCAAGGTCGAAGCAGATGAGTTTTTTCATGTTTTTATCCTTCTTTTGTTTTATCTTCCTGAGTAATCCGGCATCTTTTGCCATTTCTGCAATCTGACAGGCTTCCGATATGACTGCATCGGCTCCGGACGCCTGAAGGTCCGGAACGTCACCGAAGCCCCAGTTGACGCCGATTGTCACGCAGCCGGCTGAGGAGCCTGTCTTCATATCTATGCCGCTGTCGCCTACGTAGAGGCACTCGTAGGGCTCTGTTCCGAATTCAGACATAAGAGCACGGAGCACTGTAGTATCGGGCTTTAACGGCCTTCCTGCTTTGGCTCCGACAGTCCTTGCAAGCAGATCTCCGAAAAGAGAAGCCGTTATTTTTGATGCGAGTACCTCGGGCTTGTTCGTGAGAACCGCACATTTGATATTCGCGGCATTCAGCGACTTTAACATTTCGGTGATTCCGGGGTATGCATCCGTCAGATAACAGGGATCGGAGCTGTAAAGAGATGTCCATTCCTCGGCCATATCCTGCGTTGGTATATCGCTGTAGCCCGGAAGCGCGGATATGTTACGGAAAAGGGCAAGCGCTCCTCCTCCTATGAGCTTGCGGTATGAGATGACGGGAAGCTCCGGCAAATTATGCTTCTTAAGAATCAGATTCCCGTAATATGCTATTGTTTTGAGTGTAAAGGCGGTTGTGCCGTCGAGATCGAACACGCAGAGTTTAATCATTTCTTCTTTCACGGCCGCTTTTATATCTGCGGCCTTTTTCCTTCGGATTATTCCGCGCAAAAAAACGGAGTATCTTATATTATACCATTATTCGGCGCATATTTCAAGAACGAAAAGCATACGTGATAGGCTGCCGGGAAAAACGGATACATAGGTACGGGCGGTCAGACTGCTTATAGAGTTCTTACCATTCGGTTTTCAGTCTGATGTTGCCGGAGCCCGTTGAAATGCGGATGTCGGCAGCACCGTTGCCGCAGACGAGCTTTTTGCCTTCGGTTCTGACAGGAAAGTCTGTCGTTACGCTGCCTGAGGTCTTGCCGATTTCCGCGGAAAAACCGGCGTCCGACGGCATCGACAGAGTGATGCTTCCGGATGAGGAGGACGTCTTGATTCTTTCAGGCATAGCGGTGACGCCGATATGCATTGAGCCGCTGAGCGTTGAAGCTGTGATTTCTTCCGCCTCTGCGGCGCGCAGCTCCATGCTTCCGGAACCGGTTCCTGCCTTGACGGAGGTGACTTTTGCCGTATTGACGGTAATTCTTCCTGACTGAGTCTCAAGAGACACGGATGAAGTATTGCCCAGCTGAACAAGGTTTATATCTCCGGAGAGTGCGGAAAGCTCGATGGAAGCGGCCGAGGACGTTATGTGTATATCGCCTGAGGCGGCCTCACCGATGAGCTTCCCCGAGCATTCGCCGGTGAATGAAATTTTTCCCGATGCAGACAGAAATTCCGCGTTTTCAGCCTTCCCTTCGACAGTCATCGTGCCGGAGGCCGAGAGAATTTCAAGCGACTTGGCGTTTACGCCGAGACACTCTAGATCGGAGGATGATGTATTTACCGAAAACGTTTCGTAGACTATGCTGTCGGGGAGAACCACCGTAAGCGATTTTCTCAGCGTCGATGACGGAAGACCCGGAGCCGCGGATTCGACGTACTGAATCTTCAGAGTCTTTCCGTCCACATAGGAATGAACCTTATATCTGTCGTCGGCAGGACTGTTTTTTTCGGTTATTTCTATGCTGTTTCCCGGCGCAAACTGCACCGTGAGGCCTCCCGCAAGCCATACTATCTCCACCGAATCGATTTCGTCCGTGATAATTCTGTCTCCGACTGTATAATTCTGTCCGTCGGCATAGCTGTGAAAGCCGTTCACGCCAATGTTTAAAGAGCACGAGGAGAAGAGAAGAACCGCAGTCAGAACTGCCGCGGCAAGCATTATCGTTCCGGATGTATTATTTCTTTTTTTCATTGTTGTACCTCCTGTATTACTGCGCGAAGAGTCAGCCGTCTGCGAACTCCCGGCATTTGGGGCACAGGTGCGGCAGCTGTAACTCTAATATTATAAAATAAAATAACGATATTGTCAATGAAAACTCTATTCGGCAAATATCACCGAAGCGATTTTACGTCTAAAACACGGCATATAAAAAACTTGACAAAATGAATTATTAATATTATAATAATACATTATTATAATTAGGGTATTTTACCCGACGGAGAAACCGATGAAGATTAAAGAAATAATAGCGGCAAAAAACAGAACGATGTCGTTTGAAGTTTTCCCGCCCAAAACATACGATAAATTCGATACCGTCAGAGATGCGACGGAAAAAATCGCCGCGCTGTCTCCGGCATATATGAGCGTAACCTTCGGTGCCGGCGGAACCGGCGCAAGATATACTCTCCCCATCGCCGCCAACATCGAGCAGAAATTCGGTGTACCGGTAATACACCATCTTACCTGTGTCGGATCGACCGCGGAGAATATCGACGAGAAGCTCCTATTCATGAAGATGGTCGGAGTGGAGAACGTGCTTGCTCTGAGAGGCGACCTTCCCGAGGGCGCGGTTCCCGCTGCCTGGGATTTCAGACACGCCGATGAGCTTACGGCCCATATCAAGAAAAGAGGAGATTTCTGCATCGGCGGCGCCTGCTATCCCGAAAAACACCCGGAGGCTGCTTCTGCGGAAGAGGACATTGCGAATCTTAAAAAGAAGATCGATGCCGGATGCGACTTTCTGACAACCCAGCTTTTCCTTGACAATTCCGTGTTTTACTCCTTTTTATCAAAGCTTAAGGACTCGGGAATCACCGTGCCCGTTACGGCAGGAATAATGCCGATTACATCCGTAAAGCAGTTTTCCCGTATAGTCACTCTTTCGGGAAGCGCAATCACTCCGGAGCTGCGCGCTATCGGAGACCGATACGGCGATGACGCAGACTCAATGAAGGCGGCGGGCGTGGATTATGCCGAAAAACAGATAAGGGATCTCTATGAAAACGGTATTAAGAACATTCACGTATACACAATGAACGATGCCGGAGTTGCCGAAAAGCTGATAGGCGATTTTTCCTCAATGCTCGACTGACGGCGGTTATCCGCACCGAACGTCAGGCTATCTTCAGCAGCAGACAAAAAACACTGCTGAAAAACCGGGACAATAAAAACACATAACGCCAAAAACACGAATAATCTCTAAAAACGGAATTCAGGCGAAAAGAGAAAAACACGATGAATAAACCGATTTGCGAAAATAAAAAGAACAGTCTTCACGCACTTCTCGGAGACGGGAGCAGATATGTTTTTGTCGACGGCGGCTACGGAACTCTTCTTCACAAGAGAGGACTTCCGGCA
>JAKSPQ010000165.1 GCA_024404665.1 Clostridia bacterium | reverse complement strand
CTTCCCCGGAATTGCTGTTCTCTTCGACAGCGGGAGCCGCATCAGACTGTGCGGAGGAGGATTCGAACATATCTGCCGTGTCTACGGTGTCTGTCTGCACTGCGCTCTCTGAAGCATTTTCCTCATTCGCCTTTTCCGGTGCTTCCGCCGCTTCCGTATTCGCTTCTGCTGCTTCCTCTGCGGGGGCAGTCTCGGAGTTTATTATTTCTTCAACGGTTTCTTTTTCGCCGTCAGCGGCTTTGGGTGCGCTAACGTTATTGCTCTCTATGGCCTCGCGCTTTTTCTTAAGCTTTGCCATTATAGAAGATAATGATTCGTTGTCAGCCATTGATCTTATTTTCCTTTCACGGTAGACTTGTGCCGGCTGTGAGCGGCTTCACAAAGAACGACTGCCGCGGCAGCGGACACGTTAAGGGAATTCACCTCGCCGTACAGCGGTATCGAAATAATATAATCGCTCTTTTCTTTTATGAGTCTTGACACTCCCGCTCCCTCGCTTCCGAATACGAAAGCGGAGGGTCTGTCAAGGTCCGCGGAATAGATGCTCTCTCCGCCGGCCTCTGCCGAATAAATCCAGACTCCCTTTTCCTTAAGCTTGTCTATCTCTGTTGCAAGGTTTCCGACCTTTGCGACTGCCATATGCTCGAGAGCTCCGGCGGAGGTCTTGGCAACAACCGATGTAAGCGTTGCCGAACGTCTCTTGGGAATAATCACTCCGTGTGCGCCGGCGCAGTCAGCGGACCGTATTACGGCTCCCAGATTATGAGGGTCCTCGACTCCGTCCAGGATAACGATGAAGGGCATCTCGCCTCTGTCTTCCGCAATCTTCAGAATATCCTCTACATCGACGTATTCCTTCTGAGCAGCCGATGCGGCAACTCCCTGATGCACGCCGCCGCAGCACATGCGGTCAAGCTTTTCTTTTTCAACCTCGACAATCGGAATTTTTCTTTCCGCCGCCTCGGCAAATATTACATTGATTGAGCCTTCTCTGTCCCCGCGTCTGACAAAAATCTTATCCACCGGTCTTCCGGATTTCAAAAGCTCCCTTACGGCATTTCTGCCGAATATGATGCCCTCCGGAGTTTCGGTCGGTGCGGAGTCCCTGACCACAGGCTTTCTTCTGTCCATTGATGATAAGCCTTTCAAACTTCAGTATTATACTTACAGATTATATCACATAATAATATATACCCATAATTACACAAAGTATATTATACCATATTTTTCTCCGTTTGTATAGTTTTTTTTTAAAAAAGCCTTGTATAAAAGCATAAAAAGCAGAGACAATCGCCTTTCGGCTTTTGTCTCTGCTCTTTCGGCACCGTATTTTCGGTACCGTTTTATTATCCTTATTAAGGATCAGTCTGCGGTCAGACCGGATCTCTCAATACCCTGTACAAGGAAGTTCTGGAGGAACGCGTACATAATTACGAGAGGAGCGATAATCATAAGGCCGCAGGTATTTCTGATGGCCGAGTAGTAAAGGTTCTGGCCGGCATAGTTCGTTTCGAGCGATGTCGGAATCTTTACGATATCGGGCATAACAATCGTCTTGTTGGTCGTGAAGAACAGCCTCGTATAGAAGTCGTCGGTCCACTGCCATGAGAACGCAAACAGGAAAACGGTAATCATCATCGGTACGGAAAGCGGAAGGATGATGGAAAGGAAGGTGCGGAATACACCGGAGCCGTCGATGTAAGCGGACTCTTCGAGCTCATCGGGAACGCCGCGGAAGAACTGACGGAGCATGAAGATGTAAAGTCCGTTCTTAAAGGCAAGGCCGGAGAGCGAGAGGACAACAAGAGGCATGAACGAGTTGTTCAGGTTGAGAGCGCCGTCATTGATGATACCCTGGATGAGCTTATTCTTGCTCTCTTCACCGAAAATGTTGATGGAGGCGAGAATATCGTTAATCCACTTGACGTCGCCGACAGTTGCGTTTCCGGAGAGGAACTTGAGAATTCCGAATACATCGAAGAATCTGAATTCCATGAACAGAGACAGCTGAAGGGTCTGGTGAGGTACTACCATCGTAAGAACAACGGCAAGGAATACGTATTTGTTGCCCTTGAATTTGAACTTTGCAAGTCCGTATCCGATGAGGCAGCAGACGAAAACCTGAATAAGGGAGGTGATTGCGGAAAGCGTGAGGGTGTTTCCGAATGCCTTTAAGTAATCATTCTCAAGAACTATGAACTTGTACATGTCAAGCGAGAAGTTCTTCGGAATAAGCATAACGGTAACATCGACGAAATCGTCTCTGCCCATGAATGAGCCGGCGATCTGTGAATAGAAGGGGAAAAGAACGATGTAGGAGATACCGAGAAGAAGAACGAGTCTGAAGATATACCATACAACATCGGTGATAAACGCCATGTTGATGAATTTTGCCTTCAGTCTATCCTTTAAAGGAGTGCGTTCGAACTCAACCTTGATTTTATTCTTGGTGTTCTTCAGCATCTTCGGAGCTGTTTGCTGAGCATTCATTGTTTATTCCTCCTTCCTTAGTCTTTCTTCTGGTAGAACACGAACGCCGAGCAGACAGCAGCGATAAGGCCGACAGCCACTATGACGATCATGAAGTACATCCAAGCCATTGCGGAGGAAATTTCCTGTCCGTTGGAGCTTGTGTACTCGCTGGCAATGAACTTCATAACGAGGTTCGAATCGGTGGTAAACGAGTCGATAACCGTATAAATCGAGTTAACAAGGATCATAGGGCTTATCATCGGGAATGTGATCTTCCAGAAGGTTTCCCATGCGGTTGCACCGTCGATCTGGCAGGACTCGTAGATAGCGGGCGAGATAGACTGAAGACCGGCAAGGAATATCAGCATCTGAACACCGGCGCGGTTTACGATATCGTAGATCTTATTGATAACTCCGACAACGTATTCCACAAGTTCCTGACCGACTCTCATGTGTGCGAACAGTCGTTCGATATCGATAGCGGAAACGATCTGCTGTGCAGTATCCTGACCTGTACCGGTTGCAATATCATCCACGTCGGATGCCACGATGTTCTGGGCGTTGATGGACTCCATAATACCGGTGGACAGAATAACGGGGATAAAGAATATCGCACGGAAGAGGGCTCGTCCGGCCATCTTCTGGTTAAGAAGAACGGCCATAAAGAGCGAGAACAGGATGATTGCGGGGATATCGAAGGCCAGCTGCTGCAGACCCTTTAAAAGGGTCTGCACAAAGTCAGGGTTAACGAAGAGAGCTTCGTTGTAGTTGGCCCAGCCGACATTTTCGATAATGAATCCTTCACCGGATACAATCTTGATGTGGCTGAAAGAATATCTGATCGAATCAAATACTACGGGAAGATATACCGCAATAAAGCCAATAATGAAGGGCATTACAAACCACCAACCGGCACGGGCTTTACGCTTGTCCAGAGAAGCGGCTCTTTTCTTCTTCTTGGGTTCGGCCTTCTTAGGAGCACTGACCGTCTTATTTAATTTAAGATCGTTTGTCATCAGTTAATTCCTCCATTGAAATTGGTCGTGAATTCAACGGTGGTTCCGTCGCTGTTGACTCTGATTCCGCCGTAAGCGGGGAGAGTGTAGGAGGTTCCGTTGTATTCGGTGGTTACGGCAAAGTAGTTGTAGTTGATGATGAACTTGACTCCGCCGGAGTAGCCGACAGCAACAATGTTTCCGCTGTCATCGGTGTACTTCGTGTATTCGTATTCATCCTCTTCATCAGCTTCATCGCCTTCATCCTTGTCATCTTCATCCTCATCGGCGGCGGGAGCGTAAGGATCCTTGAGCTCGGTCGAGATTTCGATGATCTTGGAAGCGGTTTCGAGAGCATGCTTGGCGGCAACCATAGCGTTATCGGAAAGCTCATGGATCTTGGCTTCGGTCTCTACAACGATGATGTTGGAGGCCTTGAGGTCATCCTTGAGTTCCTTGGAGTAATCATTGCTTCCGCCGATTACTTCGTTGGCATAGTTGGAATCGCTTAATGTCTTAAGCATCTCGGATACGTAATAGTTCAGTCTGGGAACTATGGTAGCGGTGATTCTGTTGATCTGGTCTCTTACGGCCTTGATGGCATCGTTGGCAGCCTTGTTTGCATTGTTGAATTCGGCAGCGGCAGCTGTGTATTCATCCTTGGCAAGCTTGGCTTCCTCGGTAACCTTGTCGAAGTCGGCGGTGATCTTTGCAATAGCAAGAACGTCGGCGTCGTAAAGCTCCTTAAGGACGGAGAGATCGGCGTGGCTCTTTTCCTTCTCTGCCGCTACGAAGGAGGAATTCTCCGTATTGATAGCGGTGAAGTAGGTGTTGGCCGCGTTGTAAACGGTAGCGTCAAGAGCTCTGAGCTCGGCAGCGGCGGCAGTTACGGCTGCATTGGCCTCCGTATACTTGGCGTTGGCGGCAGCATACTGAGCATTGGCGGCCTTGAGGGTCTCGTCGGTGATGCTGTCAATGGTAG
>JAKSPQ010000164.1 GCA_024404665.1 Clostridia bacterium | reverse complement strand
TTTCATACTAAATTCCACCACCCTCTTACTGTAGAAGTTACTTTGAAAATTTACATTTTTTTACTCAGTCAAATAAAAAGAACCTACAGAGATAAAATCTATTGAAATAATAGTGCTTTTGTGATAAAATTATAGAAGGTAAAAAGAAATTATCCCATAATTTCTGTGCCCGGGCACGGAAATTAAGAAAGAAAAGAAATGAAAGAAGATATCTCCGGAAGGGTTTATAAAAAAAGCATAAACATCGGCAGTGCGGCATATCTTACAGATCTCTTCGGAAGCTGCGATAAGAATATCAGGATGCTTGAGGACTCATTTAATGTAAGAATTGCTTTGGCCTCCGGCTCCGAGAACACCGATGACCCGTCCCTCCTGATTTCGGGAAACGACGAAAAAAGCGTAAGCGGAGCTGCCGAGGCGGTTGGAGTACTCTGCCGAATAATTGCTGAAAAAGGCATATTGACGGAGCAGACCCTGATTTATGTCACGGATATGATAAAAGAAGGAAAAGGCGGAGAGCTGTCAGGCTATGACAGCGACTGCATCTGCGTATCCTCAAGGGGCCGCCCGATTCATCCGAAAACCGTCGGTCAGAAGAAATACGTAGAGCTGATAAAAAAGAATACGATAGTACTGGGCACCGGTCCCGCGGGAACCGGAAAAACCTTCCTTGCCGTAGCCATGGCAGTAAAAGCACTCAGGGATAAGCAGGTAAACAGGATCATTCTTACAAGACCAGCAATCGAGGCCGGAGAGAAGCTCGGCTTTCTTCCCGGAGACCTGCAAAGCAAAATCGACCCTTATCTCCGTCCGCTCTATGATGCTCTGGGTGACCTTATGGGGCCCGAGAATTATCAGCGAGCCGTGGAAAAGCAGGTTGTCGAGGTGGCGCCCCTGGCTTATATGAGGGGACGCACTCTGGACGATTCCTTCATTATTCTTGACGAAGCTCAGAACGCGACCTTTGAACAGATGAAGATGTTCCTGACACGTCTCGGCAACAATTCCAAGGCCGTTGTAACGGGTGACCTTACTCAGACCGACCTGCCTTACGGACAGAAGAGCGGACTCTGGTCTGCCGTTAAAATTCTCGACGGAATAGAGGACATCGCGATTCACCGTTTTTCGGAGAAGGATGTAGTAAGGCACAAGCTCGTTCAGAAAATAATACTCGCTTACGACAAGTACGAAAAGGAAAACCGCGAGAAGGACGAGAGCAGACAGCATTACGGCTCAAAATACCGCAAAATCTGACCATGGATATTATTTGATATTTCGATCATCAGGCTGCCGGTGAGGCATTTCATATTATTAATTCAAAGGAATAGTGAAAATGGAACTTACAGTTGATTTTACATCAAGAATCAGAAAAATAACCGTAACTTCGGAGCTTAAGGAGCTAATTACCGAAGCGCTTTCTCAAACTCTTAAGAGCGAAAAGGTTAAAGGAAAAAATGCCGTTTCGGTAACCTTCTGCGGTGACAGGCTTATAAAAGAGTATAACGGCGAGTTCAGAGGCATAGATAAGGTAACGGATGTACTCTCGTTCCCGCTTGCAGACGAGGGAGATTTGTCTTCGGCCTTTGACGGAGAGCAGAATCAGCTCGGCGACATTGTTATCAACCTTGAAAGAGCAGCTCTTCAGGCTGATAACTTCGGACACAGCTTTGAGCGCGAGGTAGCTTTCCTTGCCGTACACTCAATGCTTCATCTTCTCGGGTACGATCATGAGAGAAGCGAGGATGAGGACAGGCTGATGAGAAAGAAGCAGCGCGCCGTAATGAAAAAAATCGGATTGGAAGTATAATCATGTATCCGAACGAGCTGTTTCTCGGAATGACTCTTTACGATGTGTTTCTTGCGCTCGGAGTCATTTCCGCACTTATGATATTCAATTATTTTTCCCGCAAGCGCGGCCTGGAAGGCAAGCTTCACAACTTTATTCTGGTCGATACCGTTCTGTCTGTTGTTCTCGGCTATGTTTCCGCCGTTCTGGTTCAGGAGCTCTGGAACTCGCTTGAAAAGGGAAAATACGAACTTTCGGGCTCTTCCGGAGCTACATTTCTCGGGGGACTCCTCGGAGGAGCCGCGGTCTTTCTATCGTTTTATTTTATTGCCGGAGGCTTTGTATTCAAGGACGGCCTTCACAAGCGCCGCATAGCAAGCCTTCTTGATATTGCCGCAGTTTGCATTCCGTCCGCTCATGCTTTCGGAAGAATAGGCTGTCTTTCCGCAGGCTGCTGCTACGGAAGAAAAACCACCGCATGGTACGGAATCAAAATGGTTGATCTCGGCTACAAGGTTGTACCGTTGCAGCTCTTTGAGAGCATCTTCCTTTTCGGTCTGTTTATCGTTCTTTTTATTCTCTGCAAAAAAAAGATTCACGGTCTTCTTCCGATATACATGATTGTATACGGTCTTTGGCGTATTCCGATTGAATTTCTTCGCGATGACCACAGGGGAAATTCATTCGTAAGCTTTCTGACACCGTCTCAGTTCGTGTCGGTGCTCCTGATTGTCGGAGGAGTGGCGCTGTGGTTTTTCCTCAGAGCATATTGGAAAAAGCACTCCGGAAAAAACATCGGAAAAAAACTCGCTGCGGAGAAAACAAATTGAAAAATAAAAAAACAAAAGCCCTGCCGCCTTTGTTCTGGTATGTAGCCGTTCTGGGAATTGTTCTCGCTTTTCTTGAGCTTAAGCCGCCCGTATATTCCGAAGACGGGCTCATTAACAGGCTGCTCGGCATTACCGTGACAAGACTTATAGGAACCCTGGCGTTTCTTCCGCTTATGTTCAGATTCGGTTTCAGGCTTAACGGACTTACTAAGGTCCGTCCGTTATCCGCGATACTGATAACCGTACCGGCGTTCCTTGTGGTAATCAACAATTTCCCGATTATCGGCCTGATGACAGGCAACGTACGTATAGTAAAGACCGGTATTTATCTTGTATTATATGCGGTTGAATCTCTGTCTATAGGTCTCTTTGAGGAAATAGCCTTCAGGGGCGTTCTTTTCCCGGCCTTCCTTGAAAATCACAGGAGCAGCACAAAACAGATATTCCTGTCGGCCTTCGTTTCATCGGCGGCCTTCGGAGCAATTCATTTGTTTAATCTTATGGCAGGAGCCGGCTTCGGAGGAGTTATTCTCCAGATCGGCTATTCGTTCCTGATTGGAGGAATGTGCTCGGCGGTTCTGCTGAGAACGCATAACGTGTGGATCTGCGTCATTCTTCATACGCTTTTTGATTTCGGGGGATTTCTTACCGAGACTCTCGGAGAAGGAATAATCTGGGATACGGCTACCGTAATAATTACGGCGTTGCTCGGTGTTCTGGTTTTCGGACATATGCTGTACGTCATGCTTAAAACAGAGCCTTACCATGTCGACGGTATCTTTTCCGGAAAAAAGACTCATTCAGACGGAGAAGAGAGCGGCAGTGCCGATTAACGGAGCAGCAGATCTTTTAGAATCGATAAACATGCTGTTTAATTAATATTTTATGTTTGTTTCGTAATAATTCAAAGCAACAAATCAAAAAGGACACAGTCCCGGAAGTCATCGGCGCTTTTTTAAAGCGGTACGACATCCGTGGCTGCGTCCTTTTCTGTATTTTTATTATGCCTCTTCAGTGAGCAAATCCGTCGGCGTAGCTTGTTGCCAGCCTGTCGCATCTTTCATTGTACGGATGGCCTGCATGGCCCTCCACCCATTCAAAGGTAACGGTTCTCTCTGCACAGAGGCTTAAAAGAGTCTCCCAGAGATCGGAATTCAGCGCAGGCTTTTTATCGGCTTTTTTCCAGCCGTTTTTCCGCCATGATTCAGCCCAGCCCTTGGTCATGGAATCGACTACGTACCGTGAATCGGTCACTATTTTAACCCGGCATCCCGGAACCAATGCCGATAGCGCCGCTATGACTCCGGAAATCTCCATTCTGTTATTGGTTGTGTTTTCGGCTCCGCCGGTTATGACTTTCTCGTTATCACCGTAAACAATAATGGCTCCGTACCCTCCGCGTCCGGGATTGCCGCGGCAGGCTCCGTCTGTATATGCAGTTATAAGACCGTATTTTTCGCTCATTTCAGTCTCCGCTTCCGATCAATTTCCCATATATTTTATCACAAACAAAGTGAATAGTCAATCGTGAATTTTGAAGCACCGAAAAATTCAGCTTTTTTGAAAAAACAATGTAAAACCGTGTTTTTTTGACTTCAAGTGAATTTCGATAATTAAAAATATATCAAATATTGCATTGAGGTATTGATTTTTATCCGTGTTTGTTGTATAATATATGTAATTTCGTTAAAAAGGGTGGATGTACAATGAACACTCCCAATTCCATCGAGTCGGATTTCAAATATCTTGCCGACAAATACAATCCCGACGGGGATTTTGACAACAAAAATTATATTCAGTGCAACGCCAAAAGAGGCCTCCGTAATGCGGACGG
>JAKSPQ010000163.1 GCA_024404665.1 Clostridia bacterium | reverse complement strand
TCCCGGCTCCGAAAGGCGGAAAATATGGCAAAAATGTGGGCCGGAAGAACAGACGGCTTAACAGATGCGGTAGCTGACGGTTTCAATTCCTCCATCAGCTTTGACAGCAGAATGTACAGGCAGGATATAACGGGTTCTATGGCTCATGCGGCCATGCTGGCCAAGACCGGCATCATCACCGACGAAGAAGCAAGACAGCTTACCGAAGGCCTGCAGGGAATACTGGACGACATCGATTCCGGCGCTCTGGACTTTGATATGAAGGCCGAGGACATCCACATGTTCGTGGAGGAGGTCCTTACAGCCAGAATCGGCGATGTCGGAAAGAAGCTCCATACCGCAAGATCGAGAAACGATCAGGTTGCTCTGGATCTCAGGCTCTGTCTGAAGGATTTCATAACAGAGCTCAGGGCGGAAGTGAAAAAGCTTATTTCCGCACTTGCCGGAAAAGCGGCCGAGAACACCGAAACGATCATGCCGGGTTACACTCATATGCAGAGAGCGCAGCCCGTAAGCTTTGCTCAGCATCTTTTGGCATATACCGCAATGTTCCTTCGCGACTGCGAAAGACTCGGAGATTGCCTGAAGCGTACGGATGTGTCCCCCATCGGCTGCTGTGCGCTTGCCGGAACGGGTTACACAACAGACAGCTTCTTTGAGGCTGCAAAGCTCGGAATGTCTTCGGTCTGCTTCAATTCAATGGACGGTGTTTCGGACAGGGATTTCGTCGTTGAGCTTATTTCGGATATCTCGCTCATTATGATGCATATGTCGAGGCTCTCCGAGGAGCTTGTGCTGTGGAGCAGCTGGGAGTTCAGATTCGTTGAGCTTTCGGATTCGTACACGACAGGCTCGTCCATCATGCCTCAGAAGAAGAATCCCGACATGGCGGAGCTTATAAGAGGCAAGACGGGAAGAGTATACGGAGACCTCATGGGAACGCTTACAATGCTCAAGGGACTTCCGCTGGCCTACAATAAGGACATGCAGGAGGACAAGGAGGCGGTATTCGCTGCCTGCGACACCGTAAAGGCCTGCCGTGACGTTATGATTCCCATGATCGAAACCATGAAGGTCGGAGCCGACAGCAAGAGACGCGCAGCCGGCGAGGGCTTCATCAATGCCACGGATCTTGCCGATTATCTCACTGGCAAGGGACTTCCGTTCAGAACCGCTTACAAGATTTCGGGCTCCGTAGTTGCGGCCTGCATCGCTGCCGGACAGACGCTCGAAACCCTTCCTCTCGAAACGTACCGCGGCTTTTCCGAGCTGATAGACGAAGGCGTATACGAGGCCGTAAACCTCGATCTCTGTATGTCGAGACGCTCGAGCTACGGCGGTACCTCCGTTTTGGCAACTCGCGAACAAATAGAAACCGTAAAAAAAGAACTTGAAAAAATTTAAATTACCGAAAGGAATATCAAAATGAAAAACACCATGAAGAAGATTATCGCGGTTGCCCTCGCAGCCGTAATGCTCGCACTTGCTCTTTGCATGAGCTCCTGCTCTTCCTACAGAAGCGTTGATAAAATCAAGGCCTCCGGCGAACTCATCGTTTATACCGAGGGCGGATTTGCTCCTTACGAGTTCATTTACGAGAACAAGCTCGTAGGCGTTGACATTTCCGTTATGGAAGAAGTCGCCAAAGAGCTCGGAGTAAAGCTCACCGTAAAGGACGTAAACTTTGACACAATCTGCGGCGCCGTTCAGTCCGGCAAGGCAGACATCGGCGCTGCCGGCATCACCATCAGACCCGACCGCGCAGAGACCGTTGATTTCTCCGTTCCTTACTCCTCCACCGAGCAGTACGTCATCGTAGCTGCCGATAAGGACATCCCCTCCGTTGAGGCTCTTGCCGGAAAGCAGATCGGTGTTCAGCAGGGTACCACCTCCGACTTCCTTGTCGAGGGTCTCATAAACGACGGTACTCTTAAGGGCTCCACTCTTACCCCCTACACCACTCCCGCTCTCGCTGCCGCCGCTATCGGCAAGATCGATGCCGTAGTAACCGACAAGCTCACCGCTCAGATCATCGTAAGCGGCTCCAACGGCGCCTTCAAGACCGATAAGCTCTTAAAGGCCGACGGTTCCGCTGCCGCCGAGGTTGAAGAGTACGGATATGCCGTAGCCAAGGGCAACGCAGAGCTTCTTGAGATTGTCAACAAGGTTGTGAAAAAGCTTCTTGCCGACGGCACCATTGATGCCTGGACCCAGGACTTCAACTCCAAGGCATCCAACGACTGATTAAATTCAGAACACGCTTAGGACGTCTTAGCAGGGCCCGAAAGACATAACACCTTCGGACACAGGCCTCAAAAGCCTGCAAAAATATCAGGACGCAGACCTTCGCATTCCGAGGGGCTGTTAAAAGACTATGTTTTTTAGCGGCCCCCCTTTTGCCTTTTTTAGATACCGGTGTGACCGGCGTTTAAAAAAGGCAAAAGAAAATGCGGCAGAACTCGCAAATAAAAAGAATTTGGTGGAATGAATGAATATCATTAACGGCATTTCCAGGTTCTTCGTGAATGGGTTTAAAACAACCTTCATTGACGAGAACAGATACGAGCTCTTCTTAAAGGGCATAGGAAACACTATTCTGACTGCGCTCTTCGCAACACTTGTGGGTATTGCGATCGGTGCCCTCATTGCGGTCATAAAGACCATTCACAAGCAGAACGGCAGGAAGCTCAGAATACTCAACGCAATCGCCGAGGCCTATACGACCATCATCCGCGGAACCCCGGTCGTAGTTCAGCTGCTCATTATGTACAACATAATTTTCCGTTGGTCAACTCACCCGGTTCTCGTCGGAATCGCAGCCTTCGGTATCAACTCCGGAGCCTATGTATCCGAAATTATCAGGGCCGGTATCAACGCGGTTGACATCGGCCAGACCGAGGCAGGACGTTCGCTCGGTCTTTCAGGCTCGACTACGATGTCCAAAATCGTTATTCCCCAGGCGGTAAAGAACGTACTTCCCGCAATCGGAAACGAGTTCATATCTCTGCTCAAGGAGACATCCATCATCGGCTATCTCGGAGTTCTCGATATCACAAAGGCCGCCGAGAGAATCATTTCCAGAACTGCCAACGTGTATTTTCCCTATATTTCCATCGCTCTCATGTATCTTGCGATGGTGCTTGTTATGAATTACTTTGTCAAAAAGCTTGAAAGGAGGCTCGCGAAAAGTGACAGAAACTGAGAACGCAATGCCCTGCGATGCCATCATTAGCGTAAGAGGCCTTTACAAGAGCTTTGTTAAGGGCAAAATGGTACTTAACGGCATAAACTGCGATATCAAGAAGGGCGAGCAGATAGCCGTAATCGGTCCCTCCGGCGGCGGTAAGTCAACCTTCCTCCGCTGCCTCAACACTCTTGAGAGCCCTACATACGGTGAAATATGGTTTGAAAATAAGCTGCTCACAGCGCCTGATCCGTACCTTCACTCCGAGGTTATCACTGCCTCCAAAACCTTCGGTGATATTATGGCCTCCGGCAGGTTCAGAAGCAACGATGACATCATTGCCGAAATCAGGGCAAAGGATCTGTTAAAGGAATCCGGTCGCAAGGAAGGAAAAGCCTACACAGAGGCCCTGAAGAAGGTCGAAGCGGAAAACAGACAGTCGATTGACCTTGCGAGACAGAGAATAGGAATGGTTTTCCAGCATTTTAATCTTTTCCCGCATTTCAATGTTCTGAAAAATATTATGTTCGCTCCCACGGAGCTCAAGATCCAGACCCCGGAGGAGGCAAAGGAAAATGCCATGGCACTTCTTCGCCGCATCGGACTTGAGGAGAAGGCGGATGCCTTCCCGAGCCAGCTGTCGGGCGGACAGAAGCAGAGAATCGCCATCGTAAGAGCCCTGGCTATGAATCCCGACGTAATGCTGTTTGACGAGCCTACGTCAGCTCTGGACCCCGAAATGGTCGGAGAGGTTCTTGAGGTTATGAAGAATCTGGCAGAACAGGGAATGACCATGGTGGTCGTAACACATGAGATGGGCTTTGCAAGAGAGGTTGCCAACAGAGCAATCTTCCTTGACGAGGGCGTCATTGCGGAGGACGGTGCTCCGGCCGATGTTTTCGGCAATCCCAAGAGCGAAAGACTCCGCTCCTTCCTTGCGAAGGTTCTTTGAGAGGTATCGGATATGAATGCAGGATCACTTAAGGGCCGCAACTTTTTAACGCTGCTCGACTATACTCCCGAGGAAATCGACGGTCTGATTTCACTGGCCGCCGAGCTCAAGGAGATGAAGAAAAAGGGCATTTCACACAGATATTGCGAAGGAAAGAACGTTGCCCTCATATTTGAGAAAACCTCTACCAGAACCCGTTGCTCGTTTGAAGTTGCCGCGGCGGACCTCGGAATGCATCCCGTGTATCTTGATCCCAAGGGCTCACAGATCGGAAAAAAGGAGAGCATCGCGGATACCGCAAGGGTTCTCGGAAGAA
>JAKSPQ010000162.1 GCA_024404665.1 Clostridia bacterium | reverse complement strand
GTGTCGGAGGCTATCATTGAAACAGAGCCGTACTTCTTCTCCGCCCGTTCGCCTGCCCTTCCGGCAATCCAGGCGGCAGCGCACGCCGTGACGATGGGATCGCCGATGTATCCGAACAGTGCGGCAAGCACACCGGAGAGAACATCGCCGCTGCCGGCCGTGGCCATGCCGGCGCAGCCGGCATCGATAAGATAGATTTCAAGGCCTGTTTTCGGCTCATGCGCCTCCGCGATGAGGCCGACCTCGTCAAAGCCGTTATCGGTGCGCGATCCGGAAAGCAGCTCTATTCCCCTGGACCCCACAACAACGGTCGTAGGTCCCTTGAGAAGCACGGTTACGCCGTGCGCGTAGGCAAATTCAGCGGCCTCGGCAATCGGATTGTTCTCAATTTCGGACACGGGTTTGCCCGTAAGCCTTGAAAACTCGCCGAGATGCGGAGTGATTATGATATTCTCGCAGGAGCTGCTGTCAAGAAGGCGGGGGTCGTCCTTCAGCTCGTTTGCCAGAATGTTCAGGCCGTCAGCGTCTATGACAAGGCGTCCGGTGTAATAATTCAGAAGGCGCAGGAGCGTTTTCCTCGCACCGTCTCCGGTGCCCACACCCATACCGAAGGTGATGCTTTTCATTCCGGAGGCGAGTTTATCCACGGCATCGGATGAAAATTCAATGTTTCCGTCTTTATCCGGAAGCGGAAAGAGAGTGCTTTCCAGAATCTGCGGAATAATAAGAGGACAGACAGATGCCGGGGCACCGACACGTACGACACCGGCTCCCGACCTCATGGCGGCGTTTGCCATCGCGGCAAGCCTTACGGCTCCCGAGCATGCTACGGAGCCTCCGATAAGTGCATCGTAGCCGTATTTTCCCTTGTGGGAATAATTGTCCCTTTCGGGAATCACGCCGACAAGGTCCTCTTTTTCGACAAGATGATATTCCTCTCCGACGGAAGCGATTCCTATATCCGCGGCGATTTTTTTGCCTATAACATCCTTGGCTCTGCCGAGAAAATGACCCGGCTTGAAGGCCTGAACGGCGACCGTCAGGTCGGATATCACGCAAATCCCTCCCAGGCCGGAATCCGCGCAAAGGCCGCTGTTGAGATCCGCGGAAACAACGCGGGTAACCCTGTTTTCCTGCGGGTCCTCATCCGGCAGGCGCCGGCCGCGCGCGGCGTTTATCGCCGCGATCGCGGCCGCGGCGGCGCCGCTCACCCGGCCTTTGTAGCCCATGCCGTATATGCAGTCGAACACCACGGCATAACCTGCCGGCAGTTCTCTGGCGCCGCCTGCACCGATGCCGTAGGCATCGGTGGCGCCTGCCGCCGTAGCCCGGTTGTAGTAATACAGGCCGTCCTCGGAGAACTTCTCCGAGGTTCTGTATATATCCACCGCGATGTTCTCACGGAGGACAAGCTCTTCCGCTATAACGTAGCCGTCGCCGGCATTGTTTCCGGCCCCGCAGACAACCGCCGCGCGGTCTCCGGGCCGCATGTAGCCTTCATCCATGGCGGCCTTGACCATCGCGCGTCCGGCACGGAGCATGAGCTCCTTGGAGCCCACGGCAGCGCATGCTTCCGCATCGCTGAGCTTCATAATATCTGATGATAAAACAGTTTTCATATTTCCTTTATAAATGCTTTTATCTGATGCCGGCCGGAGTCCGCATATGTTTCCCAATTTAAGATACGGGTCCTGCCGCCAAAACAAACCCGGAACAGCCGGTTGTTTTCTCTTTCCCGGGAAACCGTCCGCATCCGCTCCGTATTATTTACAGGGGGCAGACTTCATAATTTCAAGCCCGCTTATCCCCAAGTTTATTTTATCACAAATCCCAAGCAAAATCAACTGATTTTTTAAAGATTTCTGTGTGATGACCGTAGTGTATTACCGAATATTACCGCACAGTATTTCTTTGGATTTGTTTTTCTAAAAAAATAATAACAGTCATTCTTTATTGCTTTTATTATTGTATTTTCCCACGTTTGGTGGTATAATTTTAAAGGATAACAGCAACGAACCCATCGGGCTGTCAGCCGAAGAACAAAAATACTATTCGGAGGAAATAAATGAAACCTCTCTTCAAAAGCCGTCGCGAAAGCTTTTCCCGCGACTTCTACCGTCCTCAGTGTCCGGTTATCGCAGCCCCCGTTGTCATTACGGAATGCGATCTCATATACGAGCCCGGAGCATTTCCGCCGCCTCAGAACCTGATAATACATGTCGGAACCGTTTTTTCCGGCGAAGACGCAGAATGTCTTTATTCCATTCTCGACGCCACCAGAAATGTCTTCCCGATAATATACCTCGATTCCGCCGAAATTATCCCGGCCGTCGTGTCCTTCCTTGAATCCAACCGTGTTTACGACGTAGGCCTGTGCGGAAGCTTTGATAAGCCCGCCCTCTTAAGAAAGGCTTACGAGCTCGCTCCGTACGCACACATCATCGCTGACTGCCGCGGCATAAAGCTGCCGGAGGATATTGCTTCCCTTCCCGGAATGCTCTCACGCAGACAGGCCACATCGGTGATTCTGGACATGGCCGATGCCATGCCTGACACAGTGCATGCCCTCGAGCAGCGCTTTATTCACGTCATTTCCGATTGCAGAGACGCCGCCGACGGAGAACAGCTTCTGACAGAAGCCACTTCGGCCGTTTACGGAGTAAACGGCATAATCACCGATGATCCCGCATCTCTGTATGTCACCCTCTCCCGCTTCCCCGAGAACACCTTCCTCCGCAGAAGAAACCTCGTAGGACACAAGGGCTTCCAGAACGACGGCACCTATTCCGAGAACACAATCTCCGGCGTGGTTGCGGCCGGCGACGCTCACCTTGACGGAGCCGAAATAGACGTCAAGCTCTCCGGCGACGGCGTCGCGATGGTCATGCACAGCCTTGACACCCGCGGAATGTTCGATGTTGAGCCTCCGCTCGTAACCGAGCTTGCGGATTTCGATAAGCTTTCGTCGCTCAGAAGAATAAAGCATCCGAACGAGGGTGTTGACCGCTTTGACGATCTCATGTTCGCCATGGCCGATTATCCCGAAACACCTGTCGTCATCGAGCTCAAGCCCCGCGCCTGCTATCACAGGCTCGACGAAATGGTTGATTTCACAAAGGAGCTTCTAAAGGATGAACGCTGCCAGAAGAATCCGGTGGTAATATTCGGAGCGGATAACATTCCGGACTGCAAATACATCAGAAAGCACCTTCCCTCTCTGCCCTTTGCGGCCGTCACAGCACCCCCAAAGAACTTCAAGGTACCTGTTACCAGGAAAGAGTGCGAAGACCTCCTGTATGCCGTTACCGCGGCTCACGAGGGCCTCGCATCAGCCTATAATCCGGAAGACACCGGAATCAGCCGCACCTTCAACGAGTACGCCAAGATCCGTCATCTCACGGTTTTCCCATGGTCGCGCAGCTGGATCCTGGCTCCGTCTCTGTGGGAAACCAACGGTCCCAAGAATGACAAAACCTTCATGGCAGGCTACGATGCCTGGACCACCGATCACGCCGAGATGTACCTTGATTTGCCCGTAGGTCTTGAGATTTCCTCCGTCGCACCTGACGACGACGAAATCATCCGTCCGGAGGGCCTCATCGTCTACCGCGACGGCAGCACGCGCGCGGTAAGCTGCGGCCTCTGCATCATCGACGGGGATGTTACGCTGACCCGAGTCTCCGGCGGCTATAAGGTCTCTCCCGGAACCTTCACCGCCGTTCTTACATACCGCTCTGAGCTGCATTTCGGTGATTATTTCTACACCGTGTCCGAACCTTTTACTTTCGACTGAGCATTTTAAGCTTATTCCTTTGAGACATAATCCCCGGGGGCCTTTCGGCCCCCGGGGATTAATTCAGTCAATCAAGCCCGCTTCGCGGTCTTTTTCTATTGTTTTGGCGCATCTTTCGCGGCATTTTGTCAGGAAAGGAATCCAATCGTTGGTCTCCGGACCGACAAAATCATTCACACCGGTCTCGATGAGCTTTTTGCCCTTCCCCTCGGTATCGTTGTTCCAGGTATGGTTGGCGATGAAGACATCGAGCGGAATCTGCAGAAGCTTATCCACAGAACGGAAATAATCATCGGTGCAGCCCTTGTAATAATACTTGGACTTTGCAGTCAGCGAATTTGCACCGGCCCCGCCGAACGAGCCTACCGACAGCGTCTTTCCGTTCAGCGTATCCTCAAAGAAGATGGACATGCATCCGACGGTGTGTCCCGGCGTGTGCATAAACTTAAAGCTCTTATTTCCGAGAGTGATGACATCGCCGTCCTTAACGGTAATATCCGCTCCGCCGAACTCCTCCATTGCGGGCAAATCAAGCTCACCGATGACGATTTTTGCCCCGGTGATTCCCTTGAGCGGCATATTTGCCTCAATGTGGTCGTAATGCGCATGCGTGGAGAATATATATTTGATATCCTTCGGATCAAAGCCCATACGGTGGATGGAATCGATAATCATATAAAGGCACTTTTCATAGCCGGCATCGATGATGACGAGACCGTCGCCTGTGTCAACAAGATGGGTGCAAACCTGATAGCAGCCCACATAATAGACGTTATCGGTGATTCTGAAGGGACT
>JAKSPQ010000161.1 GCA_024404665.1 Clostridia bacterium | reverse complement strand
TTGGGAAGGTGGGCGAGAACGGGGAAAAGCCAGATGGGAGCATATTTGATTTTTGTCCCCTGGCCCGCCGCCTTAAAGCACATTTCAGCCATTTCGATATAGGAATAGGTTTCCTTGCCGCCAACGTTGTAGGTGACGTTGGTGTCGTTCATGTGCTCAACAATAAAATCCGCGAAATCGTGGCAGTCGACAACGTTGGCCTTTACGCCCCCGAAGCCCTTGAGAAGCTGCATCTCGCCCTTGTCGATGTAGGGCTTGAAAACCTTGGCGATATCGTAGAAATAACCGGTGGGACGGTAGATGACGTAGTCCATGGAGCCGCTTTTAAGAACGTCCTCGACGAGCTTCTTGGCATGGAGCATGGGAACCTTCTCGGCGCCCTTTTCATCGCAGGAAATTACGGAAATGTAATTGAACTTCTTAACCCCGGCCTTGATTGCTTCCTGATAAAGGTTAATATTACCCTGATAGTCTATATCATATGAGGTGAAACGGGTTGACGAGGTTGTCAGGCCCATTGTGGTGATGACCGCATCGGCACCGTCACAGAGGCCCTCAAGGGTCGCGGGATTTGTGGCATCAATGGAGACAAAGCGGTATTTGCCTTCAGTTCCTTCGATTTTACGCTCCTTAAGATCTGCAGCGATGACGTCGTGACCTTTTGCGCAGAGAGATTTCAGAATTTCGGCGCCCAGATTGCCGAAAGCACCGGCGAGAACAATTTTCATGATGATATCCTTTCTTGTATTGACAGAATTACGGTGAATTGATTATTTCTTGGATTTTTCCTTGGCGCGCTTGTCGTTAATAATTTTCATGTGTTCTTCCGTGATAAGCGTGACGTTGTTCTCTTTTGCCCAGTCAACGCAGCCCTTGAGAACAAGGGGAAGGAATACGCGCGGAACGTTGAGTATGGTTTTCAGAGCCTCGTCCGTGAACTTGACCTTGTCATCGGCGCGGTCAGCTGCATAACGGACGGATTCAAGAGAAGCTTTACGGATGGGAAGAAGCTCCGCGCGAAGTCTGGCTTTTCTGTGGAACCAGAAATTTTTGGAATCGCGGTAGCCGTAGTCAACGGGAAGATTCGGGAAATCCTTTGCCTTTACTCCGTTGATTATGGCATCGGAGTACTTTTTCTTCATCAGGATTTTATCGATCTTAAGAATGAAATGGCAGCCGAATTTGGAGGTGATGCCGTTGAAGTCGTGGTAGGGAGGCTCGTAGCCCGTGAGGCAGCCGGGAGCATCGTTCTGAGCTCCGTCGAGCTCGCGGACCCAGGTGCATTCGATGGCTTCGATTGCATCGGCGATGACCATGGGGCGTTTTTCGCCGGTTTCCTCCTCGATGAGGGATTTTTCGAGTTTAAAGCTGCACTTGGGCATCTTGTCCTCGGGTTTGTCGCCGGGCCAGGAAAGCTTGACGCATTCCTTGAAGGTGGCGGGCTTGTCATCGACAAAATTGAGTGCGCATTTTCCTGTCCTCAGGATGTTCTGAGCGGTGTTTGAGGAGTTGCGGCAGCTGAGAAGCATTGCGTAGAAGCTCTTTCCGGCTACATAGTAGGGCTGGACCAGACTGTAGGGGCCGAGAGTTGTGCTTCCGTCCTCGCACAGTGTGCTGATGACAACCGTAGGCATTGGGAAGAAAAGTGAGGTCTGATAGAAATTGTCGACCACACGGAGGTTTTCGAAGCTGGACATGATGTTTTTCTCCTTATGTGAATTAAATGATTTTCTTTATGAGACTGTATACTTCGTCATAATTTTTGCCTTCGCCGCTCCAGACAAGCAGCGCTTCCGCAATGAATTCGGATTTAAATTTATCAAAAACATGAAGCGCGATGATGTCCGCAAGCTGGTTTCTCAGATAAATGTGATATTTTTTCGGAACGGCATCGATGTATTCCGAAACGGACGAAAAGAGTTCGGCGTATTTTCCCGCGAAGCTTATAAGACCGTCCCAGACCGCTTTAAGAATAATATCGATGCTCCCGCTTTTTCCGGCTTCATCGATTTCTTTCAGAGTTTCGGACCAGTCTTCATACATAAAACCGAAGATCAATGCTTCTTTTGATTTATAGTAATTATAAAAGGTTCCCGTTCCAATTCCGCAGGCCTTGGCTATCGAGCGGATGCTGACGGCTGAATAGCCGAATTCTTTAACCTGCTTTCTTGCTTCATCCTTCAGCTTTTGCGACAGGTTATCTATGATTTTAGGCATCTCGGGTAATATGACTCCTTATATGAACATGTTCATATAAATTTTATCATTATTAATAATAATTGTCAATGCTTTTTTTTGATTGTTTTCCGGAGTATGCTGTCATACCGTCCGAACAGTTTTAAAACTGCTTTGACAGTGCCCCAAACAGTCGAATGAGTCAATCATTACGCAATGACCAATCGTGAAATTGCTGGATGAAATGACGTAATTTAATAAAAAAGTTGAAATAATAATAAAAATGTGATATACTATATAATTACAATAATAATGATTATACACGGTTTTGAGCGACAAAAACGGACTTTCGCACCGCAAGCCGTGACAAAGGAGAATAGGAGATAATCATGAGTGATATCTACGTAACAGGACACCGCAATCCTGACACCGACTCCATCGTAGCTGCAATTTCTTATACGGGTCTTATGCATTCTCTCGGTGACAGAAGCTACAGAGCAATGAGACTCGGAAGCATCAATGACGAAACCAGAAGAATGCTTGCAAAATTCGGCTTTGATGCGCCGGAGTATACTCCGAATCTGAAAACACAGGTTAAGGATATTCAGTTTGACCGCCCTCCGATTCTCAACGAGACCGTATCAACGGAGTTTGCCTGGAATACAATGGAGGAAAGCGACGTTTCCACCATGCCTGTTACCGATGATGAAGGCAGACTCTCCGGTATTATCACAAAGGGCGACATCGCAACCTTTGATATGCAGACCATCGAGCACAACCATATCGAGGATGTCCCCGTGTTCAACATGATTTCCGCCCTGGAAGGCACGATGGTCAATGAGCTGAATTATTTCAGGGGAACTCTCAGCGGAACCGTTGTCATCGGCATTCAGTCGGATGACGGTATGATTGCGGATTTCAACGAGAACTCCATAGTGATATGCGGCGGACACACGCCCACCATCGAACAGGCGGTGAAGGCGGGCGTTGCCTGCATCATTATCAGCCATTCGGATATCCGTCCGGAATGGGCAGACATCGGCGAGCAGACTCTCGTCATTTCCACGCCTCTTTCCGGCCGCGCCGTAGCGCGAAAGATTTATCAGGCGACTCCCTGCGGAAGAATCTGCAAGAAGGACGATATCGTTTCCTTCAAGCTCAACGATTATGTCGATGATGTCCGCGAGGCAATGCTGAAAACCAGATACCACTGCTACCCGGTGCTTGACAACGACGGAAAGGTCGTAGGTGTTCTTTCAAGGATCCACCTTCTTCGTCCCGAGCGCAAGCAGGTGGTTCTTGTTGACCATAACGAGATTGCTCAGTCGGTCCCCGCTCTGGATCAGATAGACATACTGGGCATCATCGACCATCACAGACTTGCCGACATTCAGACCACTCAGCCGATAGCCGTCAGAAACGAGCCTGTCGGCTCCACAAATACAATCATTGCGGAAATGTATCAGGAGAGAGGCGTAATGCCTTCTCCCGCGATGGCCGGACTTATGGCATCGGCCATTCTCTCGGACACCGTAATGTTCAAATCTCCGACCTGCACAAGGAAGGACATAGCGATGACGGAGAGGCTCTGCCGTATCGCCAAGGTTACCGTGGAAGAGCTCGGAAAGGAGCTGTTCTCTTCAAGCAACGACGAGAAAAAGAGCGCGGACCAGCTGTTCTTCTCAGATTATAAGCAGTTCAATATTTCCGACCGTAAGATAGGCATAAGCCAGATTACGAGCGACAACAACGATTGGTTTGTCACCCGCCGCGAAGAGTTCTTCACCCTTATGGAGAATTTCAAGGCCAGAGAGAACTTTGACATGGTTATCCTTATGATTACGGATATCCTCCACGAGGGAACAGATCTGTACTTCGTCGGAAAGGACGAAATCATAGAGCGCGCCTTCGGAATCACTCCCGTTGACAGTCACATTTTCCTTGCGGGAGTAATGAGCCGCAAAAAACAGATTATACCCAAGTTTACTGATTTGCTGGGCTGATACAGTGAGGAACGGAAATGCTTGACGTAACCGAAAGATTTTTGAAATACGTGTCTGTCGGAACCAACTCCGACGAGGAATGCGAAAAGTGCCCTTCGAGCCCTTCGCAGCTGATACTCGGCAAAAAAATTGCCGATGATATGGTGAGCATCGGACTTCAGAACGTCCGAATGGATGAGCATGGCTATGTTTACGGCTTTCTTCCCGGAAAGGGAAGCCTGTCCGATGCGCCCGCTCTCGGCTTTATATCCCATATGGATACGTCTCCCAGCGTCCCCGGCGACGGAATCAGACCGGAGATCGTAAAATGCAGCGGAAAGGACATACCGCTCGCATCGGGAAAAAACACTATAACGCTCGAAATGTTCCCGGACATCGCAAAGCTTGACGGCGAGGAGCTCATCGTCACAGACGGAACCACTCTGCTCGGCGCCGATGACAAGGCCGGCGTTGCG
>JAKSPQ010000160.1 GCA_024404665.1 Clostridia bacterium | reverse complement strand
AGTTCCAGTATTCGAGAGTCGAGTTCAGACATTCGTTGTAGATTTCATCGCTCATTACGATATTTTCCTTCTGAGCAAGGCAATAAAGAATCATATCGCTCTTTGTGTATTCCTCGGCCCGCTCCTTAAGGGAAATCTCGTCGAGTCCCTCGGAGGCGAGAAGCTCCTTCAGATTCATATTGTAATAAGCCGCCATGGTATTGTAATAATTGTACATGGAGTTATAATAGTAATCAACCTGCTCGTTAACCAGCTTTTTGAATACTGCCTTTTCTTCCAGTGTTGAGAAGAGAGACTGGTATACGCTTTCGAACTGCTCGTATTCCTCCATGGTTTCAAGGTAATCCCTGAAGTAGGCACGGAATTCATCTGCTTTCTTGACCTTTCCTCCGCTCATCTTGTCGGCGATTTCGTCTGTTACCGTAGGCTTGCAGATTCCGTGAACGGTGATCTTGAAAACCGCGGGCTTGCCTGAGAGCGAGGCGCTGTATCCTTCGGGGAACACTATGTTAACATCGATCTCCTTGCCTGTCGGAACACCGATGATGCCGGCTGCAAAGCCCGGAATATAGCCGCTCTTTTCGTCGTCGAGGAGAATGGTAGCCTTGTCGGAGTGACCTCCGTCAAACGCGACGCCGTCCATGTATCCCGTGAATTCTATTTCGACATACTGACCCTTCTCGGACTTATCGGACTGCTCGAGGGTGTAGTAGCTGTAATAGATGAGGGCGGTAGTCATTTCGCTTTCGACAAGCTCGTCCGTTATCTCGCGTTTCTTGTAATGGGAAACGAGCTCCGCATTTTCGTAATCCAGCGAAATATATTCGCTGAGATCAATTTCCGAGAGATCGACGGGAGGAAGCTCTTCCATGGGAGCGCCGGTCGTAACTTCGGTCGGCTTCTGCGTGGTTACGCTTCCCGTTACGGGGGTGGTTATTCCCGCTTTCCCGAAAAGATCGGAAAGGGAGCAGGAGGACAGCGCAAGAGCCGCCGTGAGCAGTGTTGCCGCTATGGCGGTAAGCTTTATTGTTCTTTTCATTTGATTAATCCTTTCGGGAAATGAAAGTCCGCTTCACGTATTTTTCGGAGGACATTCACCAAAAAATCGAATTATTCCGCCTTGTGAAAAATACCGCGCAGCGGCTTTGGGCCGCGACGCGGTATTTCAGACTGTGGAATCAGTCCTTATTGACGGTAACAATTACCTTGCCGTCATACATGCCGCATTCGGGGCATACATGATGGGGTCTGATAAGAGCTCCGCAATTGGGATTGGGGCATTTTACGAGACTGGGAGTCTTGAGCTTCCAGGTGCTGGAACGTCTCTTATCTCTGCGAGCCTGCGATGTTTTCTTCTTCGGTACAGCCATAGTCTTAACCTCCTGTATTCTCTTGTTTTATAATTACTTTTTCGGGCTTCTGCGCTTAACCTGTCAATCGTCAAAGTTCAGACCCTTGAGACAGTTCCATCTCGGATCGGGTTCCTTTTCGTTCTTTGAGCATGAGCACTGAATTCCCTTCGAAAGCCTGCGGCCGCATCTCGGACAGAGTCCGGGACAGTCGGGGGAGCAGAGAACCATCATGGGGAATTCGATGAAGACGGATTCGCTTACGGCTTCGTCCGTATCCAGGAAACCTCCGCGAAGGAGGACATACTCATCGGGATTTTCTTCGAGTACTTCCGAAGAAAGCGTTCCCTCAGTGACAAGCGTTCTGTCAAAACGGAACGTCAGTTTGTCTTCGACCGGATCAAGGCAGCGTGCACAGGTACCGCGGTATGGCACCGTGACTACCGACTCGAGACGGATGTATCCGCCGGAGCAGGTAATCGTTCCTTTGATTTCGGAACCGGGCAGCGGTTCGTAGTCGGACGGGATTTCACCCGTAACCGGCGAAACAGCGATTTCCAGAGTTTTTACTTCTCCTCTGAGCATCGGGTTCAGGTCAATTATCAACTGTTTTTCTCCTTTTGATTCTGTGCGCAAAAAGCAACATAATATATTATAATCCGGATTTCTGTTTGTGTCAAGAAATATTTGTTCTTTCCGAATTGACCTTTCCGTAACAACCTCTAATTCCGGCCTTCTTGGCGGTCAGTCTCTCGGTATCCATGCAGATTACCTTCTCTTCGTCGGTCGGGATCACGTAAACCTGAACCTTGGAATCCTCTGCGGAAATCTTAATGATGTCGGACTGACGGAAGGCCTTGAGGTTCTGTACGGGGTCGAGCTTGATTCCGTAATATTCCATATCCGCGCAGACAATCTCACGGAGTCTCGGGTTGTTCTCTCCGAGGCCGGCAGTGAAAACGACGGCATCGAGACCGTTCATGATGGCGGCATATCCGCCGATGAACTTCTTGATCTGGTGCTTGAGCATGTCGACCGCAAGCTTGGACTGCTCGTAATGGGGATTCGAGGGACCCTGTGCGATGGCGTCCTCGAGGTCGCGGGAGTCGGAAGAGAAGCCCTCGGTAAGTCCGAGATATCCGCACTTCTTGTTCATGTATTTGTCGACCTCATCGGGAGTCATGTTCTTTTTCTTCATGATGTATGGAACGATGGCAGGGTCGATGTCGCCGCAGCGGGTTCCCATAAGAACACCGGCAAGAGGCGTGAAGCCCATGGAGGTGTCAAGAATCTTTCCGTCCTTTACGGCGGAGATGGAGGAGCCGTTTCCGATGTGGCAGGTAACGATCTTTGTGCCCTCAGCCTTGCCGCCGAGGAGCTTTATCATCTCGCCGGAGACGTATCGGTGAGAAGTTCCGTGAGCTCCGTAACGTCTGATGTGGTAATCTCTGTACATATCGTAGGAAAGAGGATACATATAGGATTCCTCGGGCATCGTCTGATGGAAGGCGGTATCGAAAACGAGAACGCTGGGAACGTCGGGCATTACCTCGCGGCAGCCGTAAATTGCCTGGAGGTGAGCTCCGGTGTGAAGGGGAGCAAAGTCGTAGCACTGCTCGAGCTTGGCGATGACGTCATCGGTGGCAATGCAGGACTCGGAGAAGAAATGACCGCCGTGAACTATGCGGTGACCTATGGCCTCGATTTCCTTCATATCGGAGATGACGCCGATTTCGGGATCGGTAAGAGCCTTGATTACAAGTCTGATGGCGTCGGTATGAGTGGGAATGGCAAGATCGTTCTTTGTACGGGTGCCTTTTACAAGATTTTTGTGATCAAGAACGCCCATGGCGTCGCCGATTCTTTCGCATATTCCCTTTGCGAGCACCGAGTAATCGGATGTGTCGAAGAGCTGATACTTAAGAGAGCTTGAGCCGGCGTTAACAACAAGAATTTTCATTTTTAATCGTCTCCTGTTTTATATATCAATAACCAATAAATTATACTACAAATAAAACAAAAATGCAACTTATTTTTTGATTTTTAAGGAAAGGCGCGAAAAAACGGATGTGTTATTCTTTTTTTCCGATTTTTCCGTCGGAGAAATCAATGTGAGGCGGATTCTTTAACAGAGCGTCGGCGGGCAGCGGACGGGGAAGAAGAAGCGAATACAGGGCGGCCGAGCGGCTTTCAAGCCGGTACTGAGCCACGGCCTCCGGAGTGTCCGGTATATCGGAAACACGTGTCACGATGCTAATTCCTCCTTTATTTCGGGCCTCGGCTGCGATACGCCTTCCTTCGCTGTCCGCCGCAAGGAGTCTGACATAGGCGGGAGGGGAATCAAGCTCAGAGGCTTTTACGCCCAGCGCACCGAAAAGGACGGCTCTGTTGATTCTCGATGTCGTGTATCTTTTTGTGGACGCAAGCCTTCGGAAAGCCGTATAGTCCTCAGAGGAAAGAGCGGCTCTGTGCAGAAAAGACCAAAGTCCACCGCCGCATTCCGCAAGGTTCTCACCGTTCTCCGAGAGCCTCCACGAGGCATGAAGAAACGGACCTGCCTTTTCGGGGACTACGGGGAAACAGCCGTCGTTTACGGCCTCTTTTATTGAATCCGCGGAGCCTTCGGGCAGTCCCGGTACGGCTTCCGGAGGTCTGTCGCAGAGCAGCCGTCTTACTCCTGACGCGGACGGAAGAGGTCCGCCCGGAATCCCCGACGAAGCCTCTCTGTAGCCGTCCCCGAGCCTTTTGACGGTGAAAAGTCCGATCCGCGGTGCCAGACGGCGGACCGCAAGAATGTAATTGATCGCAAGAATATCGTTCGGAGATTCGTTACCCGAAGAGAAGAAGCTTTCCGCGATGCCCGTGGCGGAATGATCCGAGAGACCGGCGCTTTTTACGTCCGGAAAGGCTGCGGAAAAAATGTCCGCCTTGCGGCAGAGCTCCTCCGTATCGCCGCATTCCGAACCGAAGGCAATAGTGTCGCAGCCGAGCTCAGACAGTATTTTTACGGCAGCTTCGGCGAAATATCCGGCTCCCGCCGACGATGCCGGAAACGGCAGCATGAAGACGGCGTCGGCACCCGACGCGACTGCCGCCTTCGCACGGTAATACGGAGGCATGATTGCGGGTTCGCCCCGTTGGACAAACAGTCCCGACATCAGGCAGACGACGGTCTCGGCGCCGGCGCGCCTGACTTCATCCAAGAGATAGGCGTGTCCTTCCGTAAAGGGATTGAATTCACAGACGATTCCGACCCTTTTCATGTCATTCTCCTTTTTGTAAAATCCTTGTCACTGTCGAACACAGTGTTTTCTCCCTGCCGCC
>JAKSPQ010000016.1 GCA_024404665.1 Clostridia bacterium | reverse complement strand
AATACTCTTCTGTGGAAACATATCCGAAAGAAAGACTGTTGTAAAAATGATGTGCCGTATTCGTGGTTCCCGCTGTTACGGTTCTTGTGTTCGTACGCCCGAGATTGTCATATTGTGGTTTTATGACTGCAGAATAATTATAATCTATAATACTGTATTTGTCAAGAGAACCTTCGTTTGTATATCTGAATAAATAACTGTTTCCGCCCTGAGAATACCCTGAACCGACTGAGTAATCAAAGGATTCATGGATTTCATTGCATCTTGATTCATCGTCGTAATAGTAATGACTGCCGTATTTGTTGTAATAATCCGTACTGCTGTACGTTAACGTGCTGCGGAGTATTCCGGATGAATCATAGTCATTTACGGTTATCTCGTGGTTTGCAATATCCTCTATCGAATACAGATTTCCGGAGCTGTCATATGTATATCTGTATCTTGTTGTAAAGTTACCGCTGTCACCGTTTCTGTATCTTATTTCGGATATGCGCTCATATTCGTCATAAACGTATCTTACATTCAGTCCGTTGCCGTATGCAAGCGTGTTCAGCTTGCCGTTGCGCGTATTATACGTGTATGAGGCAAGCTCCCTTGTCCCGATACTTACTCCGGTTCCGTTTCCGAATACGTCATATGAGAAATTATAGGTTGTTCCAAGCTCCGCGGTTTCTCTTGTTGTTATTGTTGAAAGCCGCCCCGCGGAATCGTATCCGTACTGAACCTTTGAACTGCCTGACACACCGGTATATGCAGTTCCGTTGTATGTGGCCGGGAGAACCGTCTCCGTTCTTCCCATACCGTCATAAGTGTAGGTGGTTCCTTTTCCGTTCGGGCCGATTACAGCTTCTGTTCTTCCGTTCTGCGGATTACGGAAATACTTGGTTTCATTTCCGAGAACGTCTGTTACTTTCTTTATGGCTCCGTAAATATGCTCGGCATCGGACTCGTAGTATTCAACTGACGTCTGAGTCTGCAGTGAAGTGTTTTCCGAATCCTGCACGAGAATTTCCGTGATAAGTCCTGCCGTATTGTATGTATACCTCGTGCGGCTGATACCGATTATATTCGCTGACGGGTCATTACCGGTGTATTTGCTCTGTGTCTGCTTGTAGATACGTCCTGCGGAATCATATTCGTAATCAACGATGGTTCTGCCCAATGTATCAACGGATTTTACTATATCGTTGTCTGAATTATATTCACAATAGATTCCGCCCTTACCGCTCCGACTGCTTGTAAGATATCCGGAATTGTTATAACAGTTCACTACCGCATTTGAACTGTCAACAGTAACCGTGATATCATCAAAATATCCGACTCCGTCATGGCCGGTGTAATAAAGGAGAACGGTCACTGAGTCTATTATCCGGTCATTCCGGTCCGACATAAAGGCATCGCTTACAAACTGCCAATCCGTTATTCCGCGGTCAAAATCTGCGGACACTGTTTTGGTGGAATAACGTCCGTTGCCTATATAGTATCTTATCTCAAGATCAATACAGAAAAACGCATCATCCGAATATGACTGACCTGTACCCTTAGCCCATCCGGAATATGTAAGCAGCACGGGTGTGAATTCACTGTACTCCCCACGGTCAAAGTTATCTCTCAGATACTCCGGTGCCTGATATATCTTCTGACTAACCACAGAGACTTCTTCAGGGGAATAATCCATCTTTAAGACTTTTCCGAAGAGAGAATTCCCGGAATCAACGGTCACGGCATTACCGCTTATATACGGGAGCTCCCAGAAGCTCTCCGGACTGATTCCGAATGTATCTTCAAAATGTCCCGCGGAAACAAGATCATATTCACCTGCTCCCCGTGTGCATGAAAGCATGACGTTATCCACTGAAAGCGCGGTTGCCTCTGATACATGGCCGGATAAAGTTATAGATATTTTGAAGCGTTCAGTCCCCCCTGCCGCAGATGGCTCTGCTGAAAAGCGTAATGATTCGGAATAAAAACCTTCTGATTCATAACTGCGGTTTACCGGAATTGTCTTAGTTACGGAATGAGCGGAATTCTGCACGGACTCAGCCTTAAGCCATACTGTCACTCCTTCAGGTATATCTACATTTAAAAAATCTGCAGACAGAGTGTAGTCATTTCTTTTAAGATCAACATACTGATACACGGAAGACAATGAAACAGATCTGTCCAGTAACAGTGTAAGGACAGACTTGTTTATGGGATTATCCGAGTATCCCCGGCCGACATTTCCGGAAGACGTCCAATACGGTATATCACTTCCTTGCTCAAATCCACCGTTAAGCAGATAGTTTGAGGAATGCTGAGTTGAAACAACTGAAGTCTTTACGTTGTTTTTGGCTTTTGGATTTTCATCACTCATAAGTGTAATGGTTGCATTGGTTATGTAACAATGTGACGGAAGAGGAATCAGAGAGGTCATCTTCCAATATGTTCTTTCTGTGCTGCTGACATGTAACGAGCTGTCTGCAGGGAAAGAAGCTGATGGAGATGATGCAGAGACATAAAGATCCAGGACATTAGATGAATGAGCATAAACAGAAGGATCCAGAACAACCGGATACTGTCTGTCGGCAGAAGACAGCCAATCCGCATCCGGGATATATGTTATTCTGTATTTTCCCTCTCCGAGATCTTCAAACACGGTTTCGACTTTATCCGAAAAAGCATTGTCCGCGTCCCACATTACGGCAGAGGGAATCCTGTATCTGAAAACTCCGTCAGTATCATTAAGAATGATTTCTCCGTTGTCGGTAAGCTTGGCATAAAGGCCTTCAAGAGCAAGGATGAATGAATAAACAGCGCTCCCGGAGCCGGATTTCAGTATTATGTTTTCTTTTACATCAGAACCGTAAAGAACATATTCTATATCCGTTTCAGGCAGTATATCCCTGTACGTAACCTTAGACAATATACGGTCCAGGGTAATAAGCCGGTCAAGGTCCGTAGCCGAATCACCGAGCTCGGTTTTCATTTCCGAAACCTCACCCTTGGCAGATGGATTTATTCTGCCTTCCGGGATGATTGAAAATGAGTGAGTTCCTGAAGAAAAAGAATAAACGGGCATACTTTCCCCGGGGTAGACCGGCAGAGATTTATGCCCGTTTTCGGTTACATAGAAACCGTTTTTGCTATTAAGACGATTATCTATATCCTGAAGATTTCCGTATGCGTCTTCTTCATGAACATTCGTATTGTAGTGAGCAGCATAAAAGCTTCCGTCGGAAAGGCGGAGGGTTTTATCGCTGAGAGTGCGGCATTCTTTTACCTCGATTATTGTTCCGTAATACGGAGAATGCGACAGATCTGCCTTTTCTGCTTCTTCTATAGCGGTATAAGACGCAAGGCTTAAGTCATCAAAAGCCCATACGGTCGCAGGAATGGAATAAAACAAAATGATTACTGAAAGGATTGCTGACAGGACCTTGAAGAAAGGAGAAACACTGGTGATTTTCATTAGAAATATTCCTTTGTATGATTAATTTTAATAAAAGACTTGAGTTTTATAGCTTATTCATAATCCGGTTTAACCATATTAACACATATTATAGTATACGAGACATATAAAGTCAATAAAAAATAGAATTATATTTATCCTGAATTAAAAATGTATTCAAAAAATAAGGGGCAAAGGTTTCATACATCTTGTAGTTGTAGCGCTGCTGACCCGATAGCGTTTCCTGCGTCCTACATAGGTTGGAATAATATACATAATAAGGAACAAATCCTTGCTTTTGAATTGTGGCTGATATTATATCAATCTACTGCAAATCTTCCCCCTTTTGTTCATTTGTCAATATTGTGAAAGAGGAAAAACTTGACAAGAGCGACAAAATGTGATATTATATTTGTGATATAATATCAGTGTTGATGACACTGTTTCAGTGGCAATAATCAAAGTGCCGCCAAACATCGGTTAACCGATTTTACAGTGTCTTTTGTATTGCCGGTCCTGAAAATATCGGCTGATATCCTCTGTGAATAAGGCCACCGGAGCTTGGCACATAGGGTAAATTTAAGTAACACGGCATAAGAAAGGAAAATCCGCTTATGAAATTAGGTATAGTCGGGCTGCCGAACGTCGGAAAGAGCACACTGTTCAACGCACTCACCGGCGGAGGAGCCGAATCCGCAAACTATCCCTTCTGCACCATCGAGCCCAACGTGGGAATAGTTCCCGTTCCGGATTCCAGACTCGACAAGCTTGCAGAGATGTACGCACCCGAAAAATACACTCCCGCAACAGTTGAGTTTTTCGACATCGCGGGTCTTGTCAGAGGCGCTGCCCAGGGCGAGGGCCTTGGAAACAAGTTCCTGTCGCATATCAGAGAATGCGATGCGATCCTCCATGTAGTAAGATGCTTTGAGGATTCAAACATCATTCACGTAGACGGCAAAGTCGACCCTGTTTCCGACGTTGAAACAATAAACTATGAGCTTATTCTTTCTGACCTTGAGCTTACCGACAGAAAGATTGAGAGAACGGAAAAGGCCCTCCGAGCCGATAAGAAGCTCGCTTTCGATCTGGAATTCTTAAAGAAGCTCAAAGCTCACCTGGAGGAAGGAAAATCCGCACGTTCTCTTGAAATGAACGATGACGAAAAGGCTGTTCTCGCAGATCTTCCCCTCCTCTCCCAGAAGCCGGTCATTTACGTCGCCAACGTCGATGAGGACGGTGCCGCAGGCGAACCCGTAGGCAATCCTCATTACGACGCACTCAAGGCATATGCCGAGGCCGAGCATTCAGGCATCATCGCCGTATGCTGCGGAATTGAAGCCGAGATCGCCGAGCTCTCCGCTGATGAAAAGCAAATGTTCCTTGACGATATGGGAATACCTGAGCCCGGTCTCTACCGACTTATCAGAGAAAGCTATGCTCTTCTCGGTCTTATCAGCTTCCTTACGGCCGGTCCCAAGGAGGTTCGCGCCTGGACGATAAAGAAAGGCACCAAGGCTCCCGGAGCCGCCGGAAAGATTCACTCCGATTTCGAGAGAGGCTTCATCCGCGCGGAAATTGTCGCTTATGACGACCTTATCAGACTCGGAAGCATGAATGCAGCCAAGGAAGCGGGGCTTGTTCGAAGCGAAGGCAAGGATTACGTAATGAAGGACGGAGACATTACTCTGTTCAGATTTAACGTCTGAACATAAAAAACGGTATATTAAAAAGTCGGCGACTTTTTAATATACCGTTTTTGTTTTAATAGACTTTAATATTGCCTTCGCCGAGAATTATCGTTACGGAATAAGCCTCGACCGATGAACTGCCGCCGGTGGGATTTTCGGGTTCTTCTCCTTCCGAAGGCTCATCGCCGACATCGGTATCTCCATCATCGGTTCCGGGCTCTTCATCTCCGGTGCCGATATCGATATAATTCTTTTCGGAATAATCACCGTATTTGATTTCATTGAAATAGCTTATTGTTCCGGCCGCCGCACGAAGGTAAAGATTGAAGCCCGTAAAATCGTCTTCCATTCTGTTGTAATCAACAGATCCGCTCTTGATATCGATATACATGGAACGGGTAAAGCCGGAGGACTTGATGTTGGCATAGGCGGTAATTCCGTCTATTCTGAGGTCGTTTACGGAAGTGGATACAAGTTCAATCTGGGAATCCTCCGTGGATTCAATCGTCATTGAAGAATCGGTCTTAACATTTGAAACCGATACATTGCCCTTAATGACGTTTATCTTATAATCGCAGTTGAGTCTCAGATCGTTCAGGGTTACATTCGCTTCGGTGCTGACGGAAAGCGTAATGGCGGATGCCGTGTCCGTGAAATAAAGGTTTACGGTGCGCTCCTTGTCCTTATATCTGAAATAATGCAGATAATCTCTGAATCCGTTGAAATTGATTTTCAGATTGTCAATATCGATAAGATTTGAGATATTGGCATTATCGGACAACTGAAGAGTGGATTTTGAAATACTGAGATCGTATGCTCCGTCGGGGAAGTTTACAAGCTCAACCCTGTTGGATTCGGCGCCCCCGTACACGTTGATATCGACATTCGAGAGATTAATGACAAGCTTTTTAATGGATTCTCCGTCAAATTCGTGTACAGACGTATAGTTTGAATCAGCGTCACCGGTCTGAGTAAAGAGATTTACGCCCTGATCTGCGGCCATATTGGTTGCTGTAAAGCACAACAGCAGTCCTACAAGCGCAAGCATTACCGAAATAATGAGAAAAATAATCGATGTGGGTTTCATTCGTTCTGCCCCCTTTCTGCGCGTACAAGCATCTTCTTGACAGCCTTAAGGCCTTCCTTGACCTTAATGAATGCGAAGCCCAAAAGCTTGGCGAGCATTTTCATTGCAAAGGGTATGAGTCTTATTGCAAAATTATAAATAAGGATACCGAAGAAAAGAACGGCTGCTCCTACCGTAATTCCGAGACCGATCTCGAAAAGACCAACGGGAACGTTCCCCTTAATCATCATTATCGCACCGTATACTATTCCGACAAGCGTTACGGTAACGCCGACGGCAACAAATGCGATGAGGAAAGCAACAACAGCGATAAGTATGAGCGCCAGCATGAGCCAGAAGCCGAGATAAACGGCAACGGCAACCAATGAGAGAAACGCTATGAACGGAAGAGCAAAAATCAGGAGCACCGTAAACGCGGGGGATTTTACCTTTTCCTCGTCAAATTCAGCGTAAGAGAACTCCTCCAGCTCCTTATCGGGCTTCTGAGCCGGCGCAGGCTCGGCATTGTTTTTGCGTTCGGGCTTCTTGCCGAAGAGGCCTCCGGATTTTTTGTGTTCGTAAGTCTTAACCTCATCGTCATCGTCAAAATTCAGATTATCGGAATTCTGAGGTGCTTCGTTCTGTTCCTTAACCGGCATTTGATTTTCCTTTGCGCGAAATACGGCAACGGGAGACTCAAGCTTCTCTCCCCCGTCTTCCGATGCGAGCGGGAAATCGGTTTCTGCGTTTTCGGATACGTCGTCAAGCTTTACGGACTCCTGCTTGTTTTCCTGAGAGTCATTAACGGGAGCCTCCGGCTTTTTCTCTCCGTCCGAATCAAGCTCGAAATGAGCGAAGCCGCCGAATTCCTCCTTGTTTTCATCATCGGAGTTCTGTGTTTCCGAAGTCTCCGATACCTCCGGCTGTTCGGAAATGAGCGCCGAAATCTCATCAGCCATCTCAGACACGGGAATCTCGATTTCGTCGAGCTTCTCCTCGTCAAAGTAGGCAGATACCGATGTCAGCTCGTTTTCGACCACGGCCTTGGAGTATCCGCGATCGATGAGCGATTTTCTCAGTTCCTCTAAAAACTGTGTTTTTTTCATCTTTTCACCATTTTTTGAAAATAAACGCGCAGCAAAAGGGGAAAAAGGCTTTTCAAAATCGAAAAAATATGGTATAATACTCGCTGCGCATAAATATCGTAGTATAATATACTATATTGTATCACAAACGGAGAGATTTTTCAAGATGAGAATGAGAAAAAAGAAGCATTCTGCCGAAAGGATAGGCCAATGCTCGCATTTTCAGATAGCAGATCCGCTGTCTTTTTACGGAAAAACAGAAAACTGCTTTGATAAGGAACGCCCGATGCTCCTTGAAATCGGCTGCGGAAAGGGAGATTTTGCCGCAGGCCTTTCAGATAAATACAAGGACAAAAATATAATAGCAATTGAAAAAATACCCGATGTCGCAATGTTCGCTCTCGAAAAGGCAGCGGCCTTGAAGGGTGATAACCCCGGCTCTGATCCTGAGGTACCTGACAATCTGAGATTCATTATCGGAGGAGCCGAGTATCTTTCGGATTGGTTTGCTCCAGCCTCATTTGAATGCATTTATCTGAATTTTTCAGACCCCTGGCCGAAGAAGGGTTATTACAAAAGAAGACTTACGGCCCCCTCATTCCTTGAAGCATACAGGAAGCTGCTCGTCCCCGACGGTGAGCTTCACTTCAAGACAGACAATACGGATTTGTTCGACTGGTCGGTCGAGCAGTTCAGGTCAGCGGGGCTTGAGCTCCTCTTCTACACAAGAGACCTTCATTCGAGCGAGCTTAAGGATGACAACATACTTACCGAATACGAAAGAAAGTTTTCTTCGCAGGGACTGCCGATATATTCGGCTCACGTAAGATTCCCTGCCGGCATGCCTCCGGTTCCGCAGCCCGTAAGGCACCGGGATGACACCGATGCGGACGGAAGCGAAAACTGAAATGAAGGACAATCCTAATTTCGAGGGCGGCATTCTGTTAATTGACAAGCCGAAGGGCATAACCTCCCAGAGCGCCGTAAACGAGGTAAGAAGGGCCTTCGGTACCAGGCAGGCCGGACATACCGGTACTCTTGACCCGCTTGCCTCAGGGCTTCTCACGGTCCTTGTAGGACGTGCAGTGAAAGCATCGGAATACGCCGTCTGCGACAGAAAGAAATATGAAGCGGTTTTCAGAGCAGGACTGAGAACCGATACCGAGGACATTACCGGAACGGTACTTGAAGAAAGAGACGCTGATATCCGTGACGACGAAATGGATGATGTCACAAGACGCTTCACCGGAACAATACTCCAGGTCCCGCCTATGTATTCTGCTATAAAAATCGGAGGAAAAAAGCTTTACGAGCTCGCGCGTGAGGGCAAAACCGTTGAGCGAACTCCCAGACCCGTAACCGTCTATTCCCTTACCTCCGAACGGATAAGCCGCTGCGAATTCAGGCTGAACGTCGAGTGTTCATCCGGAACATATATAAGGACTCTGTGTGCCGACATCGGAGATGCGCTCGGGACCGGAGGGTGCATGGCAGAGCTCAGAAGAACAGCCGTAGGACACTTCGGAATCGATGAAGCGATTACCATCGAAGAGCTTCAAAGAATTTCGGAAAACAAAGAAGAGCTTTATAAGAGAATAATTCCGGTAGAAGAGCTGTTTTCCGGTCTTCCCCTTGTATGTCTTTCCGAATTTTACATGCACCTCATGAAGAACGGATGCGAGATTTATCTTTCAAAGCTCGGAAAAAACGTTTCTGAACTTAAACCCGGAGACAGAGTTAGAATTGTGGATTCCAACGGTCTCTTCACAGCCGTTGCGGAAGCAAAGGAATATCCGAACGGAACCGCACTTAAATCATTGAAGCTGTTCAGATTATGACAAAACGTAATGCCTGCCGCATAATCTTCACCAGACATTACCGGTGCGAAAACTGCGTATGCCGACAGCAAAGAAACAGCGTATGCCGAATAGGTCCGGGACCTTTCGGTACACGCTGTTTTTTCTATGAGGAATCACTTCCTGGTGCAATAGGCTAAAAACAAGCATCATAAGCTTAACCGTAAAAAAAGGGAAACCGACTAAAAGCGAACTTTTGTACGGTTTCCCTTTGTTTAATAGATTATTTTAAGCTTCCTGAGATTTCTTGTACTCTTCAACGATCTTGGCAGCGATGTTGCCGGGAACGGTGGCATAATCGTTAACCTTGAAGGAGAAGGAACCGCGGCCCTGAGACATTGCTCTGAGAGCGATGGGGTAATCCTGAAGCTCGGACTTGGGAGCGGTGGCATGGACAACGGTATAGCCCTTCTTAGCGGCGGGATCCATACCCATGATGCTTCCGCGTCTCTTGTTAAGATCGCCCATTACGTCGCCGACGAGATCCTCGGGAACCGTGATATCGAGATCTCCTACAGGCTCGAGAAGAACGGGAGCGGCCTGCTCAAGGCACATCTTGTAAGCCATTCTGGCAGCGGTCTTGAAGGACATTTCATCGGAGTCGACGGGATGATAGGAGCCGTCATGAAGGTCGGCTGCGAGATGAGTCATCGGGAAGCCGGCTACTCCCTTTTCCATAGCCTCGAGAAGTCCCTTTTCAACAGCGGGATTGAAGTTCTTGGGAACGACACCGCCGACAACGGAAACGGTAAAGGTGAGACCCTCCTCATCGCCAGGAGCGAATCTGATCCAGACATCGCCGAACTGGCCGGAGCCGCCGTTCTGTTTCTTGTGTCTTGCGTGAATGTCTACGCTCTTTGTAATCTTCTCGTGATAAGGAATCTTGGGAGTTTCAAGCTTTACGGATACGCCGTAGCGGCTCTTGAGCTTGGCGGAAAGAACCGCAAGATGCATGTCGCCGAGACCGGAGATGAGCATCTGCTTGGTTTCGGGATCGGTCTCATACTTAAGAGTGAGATCTTCCTCAACCATTCTTGCGAGAGACTGTGAAATCTTTCCTTCATCCTTGGCGGTTTCGGGAACGATGCACATTGTCATATAAGGTTCGGGATAATTTACGGTGGAGTAAGCGGCGGAGCCGGACTCGGAAAGAGTGTCGCCGGTGTTGGTAGCGGAAAGCTTTGCAATCATTCCGATATCGCCGCAGCTGAGCTCATCGACTTCTGTCTGGGTCTTGCCCTTGACTGTATAGATATGTGCCATCTTTTCGGTCGTACCGGAGGTAAGATTATTGAGTACGGCATCGCGCTTGAGAGTGCCGTTCATAACCTTGAAGAAGGACATCTTACCTACGAACGGGTCGGCAACGGTCTTGAATACGAAGATTGCGGGAGCGCCGTTTTCTTCGATAGCTACCTTGCTGCCGTCCTTCAGAGTCTCGTTCTTCTTTGCGGTGAAGCTGGGGAAGGCTTCGGTAATGGTGTTAAGGATGCCGGGAATACCGTAGATGTTGGTGGAGGAGCCGGCGAATACGGGAACGATGATACCCTGAATGATACCCTCGTGAATAGCGGCAGCGGCCTCTTCTCTGGTGATCTCCTCTTCCATGAGAACCTTTTCCATGATATCCTCGGAAACCATGGCGATGGCATCGTTGAAGTCGTCCTTATGAGAAGCGGCGACTGCGGCAAGCTCGGGAGTCATGGGGATTTCGGTGGCATTTCCCTTATTGTCAATCTTTCTGGCCTTGGTTTCGATGAGATCGATCATAACAACGCCGGAGGAGGTCTTTACGGGAATATTGATGGGGCAGACGGCAGAGCCGAACTGGTCCTTGAGCTGCTTGAATACCTTATCGAAGTCAGCCTCGTTATCGTCGAATTTGTTGATGAAGAACATGCGGGGCACACCGGCCTCAACGGCATTGTCCCATGCAAGCTCGGTACCGACCTCGACGCCGGCCTTGGCATCAACAAGAATGATTGCGTTGCCGCAAACTCTGAGTGCCTGCTTGGCCTCGGCTACGAAATCAAGGTAACCGGGGGTGTCGATGAAGTTTATCTTGGTTCCCTTCCACATAACGGGAGCCATGGATGAGGAAATCGAGAATCCTCTCTTGATTTCTTCGGGATCATAGTCACATACGGTGTTGCCGTCGGAGGGCTTTCCGAGTCTGTCGGTTCCTCCGGAAATATAGAGGGCAGCCTCCGCAAAAGATGTCTTGCCGCATCCGCCGTGTCCCAGCAGAGCGACGTTTCTGATTTTGGCGGTTTCAATCTTTGCCATGAGTATTCCTTCCGTAATCCGCTGCTGCGAATCACTATTAAAAAAATATTAACAAAATTTAAGCCCGATCAATAATTATATGTAATCACGGGCGAAAAAACTTCATAAACCAAACGTAATTTTATCATATAATTATTTAAGTTTCAAGTATTATTTTTGTCAAACGGAAAATATCTACAATATAGACAAATTTACAACTGTAAATTGTGCACTTTGTCCAGTGCTCAGAGACTCTCAAACAATGTGTGTTTGCCGATATCAGATGCCGAAAAGTCTCGAGGCATTTTCAAAGGTGATATCGGTTATCTCCTCCGGGGTTTTTCCGAGCAGCTCCGAAAGCACTGCGGCCGAATAAGAAATATAATCTGATCTGTTGATTTTTCCTCTGTTCGGAACGGGAGCAAGATACGGAGCATCCGTTTCGAGAAGAATTCTGTCGGTAGGTACCGATGCTGCGACAGCCCTGACCTTAGGGGCGTTCTTAAAGGTGATAACACCGGAAAACGAAATGTAATAACCGCGCTTAACGAGCTCTATGGCCATCTCCGGAGATCCCGAATAGCTGTGAAACACTCCTCTTACCCGCGGGTATTTCAGTACGGTTTCAAAGCAGTCTCCGTGAGCGTCCCTGTCATGAATGAGAACTGGGAGACCTGTTTGCTCCGCAAGTCCGAGCTGTGCTTCAAAGTACCGTTTCTGAAGCTCCCTATCGGTACCGTCATAATGGTAATCGAGCCCTATTTCGCCGATTGCTATTATTTTATTGTTTTTCCGCCTGTCCGCATCGATTATTTCCCTGAGCGCCGAAATAGCTTCATCAAGCGGAAGCTCTCCAGAAAGCTCCGTGGGATGAATGCCGCAAGCGGCATACATCCCCGGGTATTTTTCTGACATGCGCAATACTTCCCCGGAGTTCTCCGTTGTTACCGGAACGTTGAGTATTCTTTCCACACCTTTTCCGAAAAGCTCTTCAAGCAGTTTTTCGGGACCGCCCTCGATTTCTTCACTGAAGCGCAGATCCGTATAATGGGCATGAGTATCGAAAAATCCGTGCATTTTCTGAATATCAGTCTTGGTAAAACAGGAAAAATCAGCGCACTCTCTCTCCGAGAGGAGTTTCGGGATCGAGAAATATTACTCTTACAGTTTCTTCACCGGACGCAAGCAGCATTCCACAGGATTCGACACCGCAGAGCTTGGCGGGAGCAAGATTTGCGACTATTACTACCTTCTTGCCGATAAGGTCCTGGGGCTTGTAGAACTTTGCGATGCCCGACACAATCTGTCTCTTCTCATAGCCCAAATCGACGATGAGCTTCAGAAGCTTCTTGGCCTTGGGAACCGGTTCTGCGGAAACGATCTGCGCGGTTCTGAGCTCAACCTTCATAAAATCGTTGATTCCGATTTCGGCAATTCCCTCGGGCTTTTCGGCCTGTTTGGCGGCAGCTGCTTCCTCGGCAATCTTTTTATTGATCTTTTCAAGCTCGGCAGCTTCGTCGATTCTGGCAAATAGGACCCTGGAATCTCCTACGGTACGGCCTACTGCGCCTTCGGGGAGTCCCTTGACGGCAAACTTTTCAAAGTCGATGCATCTCTCCTCCGCTATCATGGCGAGGGCTTCGCTTTCACCGAGCTCAGACAGGATTTCCTCCGATGTTCCGGGAATGAAGGGATAAAGAAGAACGGCAGCATATCTTATAACGGCAAGAAGATTGTAAAGAACGGTACCGAGTCTTTCTCTCTTTTCGGGATCCTTTGCGAGAACCCACGGGGTTGTCTCGTCAATGTATTTGTTGGCTCTGTCGAGAAGCCTGAAAACGGCTGCGGCGGCATCGGCAACATGATAGCTGTCCATAGCCTCGAACATGGTCTTTCCGGCTTCTTCGCAGGCAGCGTCTAGCTCATCGTCGAGGGCCTCGCGGCATGAGGGGGCCGCTATAACCTTGTCAAAGTACTTCTTCTGCATGTCAAGGGTTCTCTTAACAAGGTTGCCGAGGTTATTGACAAGGTCGGCGTTGAATCTCTTGAATACTCTTTCCCACGTGATGTTTCCGTCGGAGGCATATGGCATTTCGGCAAGGGCATAATATCTTACGCCGTCAACGCCTACGAGATCTGCCAAAGCATCGGCATAAATCACGTTGCCCTTCGATTTGCTCATCTTATCGGCTCCGAACAGGAACCACGGATGACCGAATACCTTATCGGGGAGAGGAAGATCCAGAGCCATAAGGAAAATCGGCCAGTAAATAGTATGAAATCTGATGATATCCTTACCGATCATATGAACGTCGCAGGGCCAGTTTTTCTTAAAGAAATCGGACTGCTCTTCGTAGGTTTTGTCGGGATCGTAGCCGATGGCGGTAATGTAGTTTGTAAGAGCGTCAAGCCATACGTAAACGACGTGCTTGGGATCCGAAGGAACCTCGATTCCCCATGAGAAGGAAGTTCTGGAAACGCAGAGGTCCTGAAGACCCGGAAGCAGGAAGTTATTGAGCATCTCGTTTTTTCTTGCCTCGGGCTCAATGAAGCCGGGATGCTCATTAATATATTCGATAAGACGCGGTGCATATTTCTGCATATTGAAGAAGTATGCTTCCTCCCTTGCCTTCTTCAGCGGAGCTCCGCAATCGGGGCATTTGCCCTCGCTTACCTGGGATTCGGTGAAGAAGGACTCGCAGGGCGTGCAGTACCAGCCCTCATAGTAGCCCTTGTAAATATCTCCGCTCTTCTTGAATTTTTCGAATATCTTCTGAACGACGGATACGTGATTTGCATCGGTTGTTCTGATAAAATAGTCGTAGCCGACATTCATCTTGTCCCAGATGCCCCTGATTATTCCCGCTACGTTGTCAACGTAAGCCTGAGGAGCAATGCCGGCAGCCTCGGCGCGGTTCTGGATTTTCTGGCCGTGCTCATCGGTTCCGGTGCAAAAGAAAACGTCGTATCCGCGGCATCTCTTGTATCTCGCTACGGCGTCCGTCATAATGGCCTCATAGGTGTTGCCTATATGGGGCTTGGCGGAAGCGTATGCAATTGCTGTTGTGATGTAATAAGGTTTTTTATTCATTGACTGATTCCTTTCGGATTTGTTTTTCATAAATAATGTCGGAGGCCTCAATTGCGCGCGCTGCGCAGAGCAAAGGTCCGAAGTATGCAAAATAATATATTCCCAGTGTCAGAAACGATAATATGAAGCCCCAAACGGAGGCAAATGTCATGACTATTGTTGTCTTATTGCCGTATCGAAGCGTTTTTTTGTTGTTTTTAACAGTGCTGCCTGTGCCGCGGCACATTCGGAAGCCTGAAAAGAAAAGCTTGGATTTCTTCAGCGGAACACCGGAAAAAATCAGAGCCGTTACGGAAAGCATCACGGAAATAACGCCCGAAACCGCAACAATCCATTGATCGACTTCCGCCGCCGATAACACTGTCATTGCAGTGTTAAGCAGAAAGATCACGGTATAAGGGAAATATGCAGGCAGTGCTGCCGCTGACAGGGAGAAAAAGCGGCCGAAGCCCGTAAAAGCGACAAAAAGCTCTCTGAGATCCGCTTCCCCGTCCGAAATGATTCCCGCTGTCATATTCATGAGGCCTGCAGACAAAGGAAGACTGAACAGAGCTCCGACAACAATGCCGGCAGTATCGATTATAATAAATGCAATTTCGGTATTCAGAGCGGCATTGCCGGGAAAAAGAACGATAATCAGCTCGTGAACCGCCGCGCAAAGAATGTTTCCTGCGGTAAACGCCAAAAGGACAATCATAAGTCCCAATGACAGCGAAAGAGTAATCCCGTCTTTCTTAAGCAGGGCACGCGCTCGCGCAAAGCACGATTTTGATTTGATACGGGAGTTTGCCGACTCCGCCGGCGAGGCGGAAACGGGGACCACCCAGGAAAAATTGATATTGTTATTCATTTTCAGATGCAATCATTTGTACATGGGATCGATAATTCTTCCAGCGGATATAACCGCATACATTCCGAGTCTGACTTTTCCCGGTGTTTCGTCGGGTCTGCACAGAATCATATCCGCCCGTCTTCCCACTCCGATTATTCCGCAGACATCCGAAATGCCGGCTTCCAGAGCCGGGCAAACCGTCGCGCATCTGACAGCATCGGAAAGCCCCGCGCCGGTAAAATCGGCCAGGTTCTCGACAGCCTGAGGAAGTCTGAGCGTACTTCCGGCGAGAGCTCCGTCCGGAGTTCTTGCTATTCCGTATCTTACGAAAGCGGGTGTTCCCGCTATGGAATAATCTCCGTCAGGCATGCAGGTGGCGGCCATGGAATCGGATACCAGAACAAGTCTCTCACAGCCGGTCTGGGCATAAGTAAAGGCAACCATTTCCCTGTCGACGTGATGTCCGTCGCAGATGAGCTCACAGAATGCCTTCTTTCTGAAGGCGGCAATTACAGGACCGCCGTCGCGATGATGAATACCCGGCATAGCATTGTACGTATGGGTAAGCGACACGCCGTATCTGTCAATGAATCCGACAGTCTCCGAATAATCAGCCGCTGTATGACCGAGTCCCAGCGTCGCGCCGAACTTTACGGCAGCATTCGCAAAGGAGCCGTCATCGAGCTCAAGCGCCGCGGTTATATGAAGAGGCAGGCCCGCCGACTTCATGAAGACGTCAAGCTCGTCAGAAGACGGTTTTACGATAAGCTCCGGATTGTGAGCTCCTCTTTTTACGGGATTGATATATCTTCCTTCGAGATGAATCCCTCCGAAAACCGATGAAAACGGAGCATCGGATTTTCTGAAAGAGTTTATACGGACGGCGGCGTCGCAAAGCCCACCGAGGGTATCGGAGGCAAGAGTCGGAAAAACCGTGGTGACACCGTCTGAGGCATAGGACTCCGCCATTCTCCGAAGCCCGCTTTCGTCAGCAGACGAAAAATCGAAGCCGCATCTTCCGTGAGTGTGAACGTCTACAAAGCCCGGGATGAGCAATGAGCCGTCGGCATCAATTACTTTATCGGCATATGAGTCCGATTCTTCTCCGTAACACACGCGCGAAACGGTATCACCGGTGACTGTAACGGAGCCCCTTTGAATGACACCTGTCCAGGAATTCAGTATTCCTGCGTTCTTTATGATAATTTTCATTGAAATATCCTTTTGCAAAGCCGGCAGACCGGATCGGTGCTTCAGTTGATTTCTTCCAGGTTGTACGGCGTTGTCTGATATACGAAATAGTTAAGCCAGTTTGTATAAAGAAGATTAGCGCAGCTTCTCCAGCGTACCTCGGGGGTGCGGGAGGGATCATCGTCCGGGAAATAGTTCTTCGGTATGTCTATATCAAGACCTGCGTCGCGGTCCCTGAAATACTCCTTTGCGAGAGTATCACCGTCATATTCCGAGTGTCCCGTAACGAAAATCTGTCTGCCTCTGTCCGTCATGCAGACAAAAACGCCCGCTTCGTCAGAGGACGAAATTATCTTGAGGTCGGGACAGGCTTCAATATCGGCCCTGTTTACTCCTGTATGTCTTGAATGAGGCACCCAGAAGCTGTCGTCAAAGCCTCTGAACAGAATCGAGCCCTTATGATCCACCCGATGGCGGAAGACTCCGAAAAGCTTTTTTCCGAGGGGAACTTTATCTATACCGAAATGATAGTAAAGTCCTGCCTGAGCCCCCCAGCAGATATGGAAGGTGGATGTGACATGGGTCTTTGACCATTCCATGATTTCGCAAAGCTCGTCCCAGTATTCGACCTGCTCGAACGGAAGCTGCTCAACGGGAGCACCCGTGATTATCATACCGTCAAAGCGACGGTCGCGCACCTCGTCAAAGGTCTTGTAAAAAGACAGCATATGCTCGGCTGACGTGTGCTTTGACACGTGCGATGCGGTCTGCAGAAGCTCGAGCTCAACCTGAAGAGGCGTGTTTCCTATAAGCCTGGCGATCTGAGTTTCGGTCACTATTTTCTGAGGCATGAGATTGAGCATCAAAATATGAAGCGGACGTATGTCCTGAGTAATGGCGCGGGTTTCGGTCATGACAAAGATATTCTCGTCAAGAAGTACCTGTGTCGCCGGCAGAAGGTTCGGGATTTTTATAGGCATGTGTATGTAATTCCTTTTTCCGGTTCAGACTTTTTCTAGTGCCTGCGTAAGATCGGCGATGATATCTCCGATGCCCTCAATACCGACTGACAGCCTGATAAGTCCGGCGGGGATGCCGGCTGCGGCAAGCTGCTCGTCGGAAAGCTGGCGGTGTGTGGTTCCGGCGGGATTCAGAACTCCTGTTCTCGCATCCGCGACATGTACAACAATCGACGCGAGCTTCAGCGAATCCATGAATCTCACGGCGCCGTCCCTGCCGCCCCTGACAGTAAACGAAATAACTCCGCAGGTACCGTTAGGCATATACTTTTCGACAAGGGGATATCTCGGATCGTTTTTCATTCCGGGGCAGCTTACCTTTTCAACCTTCGGATGCTTTTCAAGGAATACTGCAGCCGCGAGAGCATTCTCGCAATGTCTCGGCATTCTGAGGTGAAGGGTCTCGAGTCCGATATTGAGGATAAAGGCGCTGAGAGCCGTCATGGAAACGCCCATGTCCCTCATAAGCTGAACTCTCGCTTTTACGATATAAGCGGATGAAATACCGAAATTCTCGGTGTAAGAAATTCCGTGATACGAAGCATCGGGCTCGGTAAGCTCCGGGAAGCGGCCGTTTGTCCAGTCGAAATGTCCGCCGTCAATGATTGCTCCGCCCATTACCGCGGCGTGTCCGTCCATATATTTGCTGGTAGAATGAACTACTATGTCGGCTCCGAAAAGGAAAGGACGGCAGTTTATGGGCGTAGGGAATGTATTGTCGATTACAAGGGGAATGCCGTGTCTGTGCGCCATGGCAGCGAATCTTTCGATGTCAAAAACATCGAGATTCGGGTTTGAAAGAGTTTCGCCGTAAATAAGTCTGGTGTTTCCGTCGATCAGAGCCTCGATTTCTCCGTCGGTGGAATTCTGCGAAAAGAATCTTGTTTCGATTCCGAAGCGCTTCAGAGTCACGCCGAGAAGATTTACGGAACCTCCGTAAATGGAATTTGATACCACGATGTTCTGACCTGCTGAAGTAATATTGAGAACGGCAAGCATAATCGCCGCCATTCCGGTCGAGCACAGAAGACAGCCTGTGCCGCCCTCAAGATCCGCTATCTTCTTTTCGACCGCGGCGACCGTCGGGTTCGAAATTCGGCTGTACATATGACCGTCGGCAGTAAGGTCGAAAAGGCCGCCAACCTCATCGGTGGAATTGTATTTGTAAGTGGTGCTCTGGTAAATCGGAAGGATTCTGGGTTCGCCGTTTCCTGGCTCATAGCCTCCCTGTACACAGAGAGTGTCCATTCCGTAATTTTTCTTATCGAAGCTCATTTTAAAACCTCCGGCAGTGCTCTGGGAAAATAATTAAAATATATTATATCATACTTTCAAAAATAATAAAAGAAAAAAATCATCTTTTCCAAAAAAAATCGGTTATTACGGCCCGAACTCTTTTTTTTGAATAATGAATATTGCCATGAAACCTATTTTTTCAATTTTTAGTTGAAAAAAACTCCGGTATCGTGTATAATTAGAATGCATATTCAATGCCGTTAAACAATAAAAATCATAGATCGGACCGCGGAACAGAAGCCGCGTCATATGAAAGGACCGCATCATGAACACAGAGAGATGTTATTCCGAAGCCAGAGATTATTATGCCGCACTCGGTGGCGATACCGAGGCAGCTATTGAAAAAACCCTTTCCCTGCCCGTTTCCCTTCATTGCTGGCAGCTTGACGACGTAAGGGGCTTTGAAGGCGCCGCTGCTTTGGAGGGCGGAATTCAGACCACGGGCAATTACCCCGGAGCTGCGACAAATCCGGAGGAACTGCTGAGCGACATGGAATTCGCTCTGAAATTTCTGCCCGGAAAGACGAGAATTAATCTTCACGCCTCCTATGCGATTTTCGAGAAGGGCATGCCACGCGCCGACAGGGACGCGCTTCTTCCGGAGCATTTTGCCGCATGGACGGAATTTGCGAAAAAGCACGGCCTTGCGATAGACTTCAACCCGACGTTCTTCTCCCACCCCATGGTTAAGGACGGTCTTACCCTGTCTTCTCCCGATGAGAATGTCAGGGCCTTCTGGATAAGACACGGCATTGCCTGCATAAGAATTGCCGAGTATTTCGCAAGAGAAACCGGTAAGCAGTGTCTCTTAAACTTCTGGATGCCAGACGGTCTCAAGGAAACTCCGGCGGACAGATACAGTCCCAGGTCAAGAATGGCGGATTCGCTTGACAGAATCCTTGCGGCAGGCTACGACAAATCACTTGTTGCCGTATCGCTAGAATCCAAGGTATTCGGAATAGGACTTGAATCCTATACTGTAGGCTCCGCGGAATTCTGCACCTCGTACTCAATAAAGAACGGACTCGTTCCCCTTATGGACAACGGACACTATCATCCCACGGAATCCGTTGCCGATAAAATCTCCTCCATGCTTCTCTTTTCCGAAAAAGTCGCTCTTCACGTAACCCGTGCGGTAAGATGGGACAGCGACCATGTCACCCGCTTCGACGACGAAATCCGCGAAATCGCGCTTGAAATAGTGAGAGGCGGTCCCGAGCGCTTCTTCCTTGCACTCGATTATTTCGATGCAAGCATCAACAGACTCGCCGCATGGATTACGGGCTACAGAGCGTTCAGAAAGGCTCTGCTTTGGGCCTCGGTATGGCCGATAAAGGAGCTTGCCGCCGCGCAGGAGGCCAATGATTTCACCTCGGTCCTTGTAAAGAGCGAGGAAATAAAAACCGCTCCCTTCTCGCTCGTGTGGGCCGAATACTGCAGAAGAGCCGATGTTCCCGCGGATGCATCATGGCTCAATCCCGTGCTTGATTACGAAAAAGCAATTCTTCCGTCAAGAACCAACAGGTAATTATATAACGTCCTGATTCAGTAAATTCAGGCTTACCCAAAAAACGGGTCCCTGAAAGGAGAATATACAATGCTTTACGAAAAAAACAAAACACCCGATCTTGATACAGGGCTCTTCAAAAAGCCCACGTCCGAATACCGAGGCACGCCTTTCTGGTCCTGGAACTGCCGTCTCAAAAAAGACGAGCTTCTGAGACAGATCGGAGTCCTTAAGGAAATGGGCTTCGGCGGATTTCATATGCACGTAAGATCCGGAATGGACACCCCCTATCTCGGCGATGAATTCATGGACCTTATTAAGGCCTGCACGGATAAAGCCGAGGCGGAAAAAATGCTTGCCTGGCTTTACGACGAGGACCGCTGGCCCTCGGGCTTTGCAGGCGGACTCGTAACCAAAGACCCCGAATACCGCATCAGATATCTTCTTTTTACTCCTTTTTCCTATGAAAGCCTTGCCCCATCCGAGGGCGTACATTTCAACGAACAGAACATTGCAAGGAGATCGGGACAAAACTCAAAGCTGGTTGCCAGATATTACGTCGAGCTCACCGATGAAGGCTGCCTGAAGTCCTATAAACGCCTTGCGGATAACGAGGACGCCCCCGAAGGAAACGGCAGAGTTTTCTACGCTTACGTCGAATCACCGGCTCTTAATCCCAGATATAACGGCTATACATACGCAAACCTTCTCGATAAGCCCACGATAGACCGGTTTATCGAAATCACCCACGAAAAATACTATAACAAAATCGGCGACAGATTCGGAACCGTGGTGCCCGCCATCTTCACCGATGAGCCTCAGACCACCTTCAAATCCGCTCTTCCGTTCCCCGATACACTCAAGGACATTACAATGCCCTGGACCGACGATCTTGAGGAAAGCTTCGCAAATGAATACGGAATGAGTCTCATCGATGCCGTGCCCGAGCTCGTCTGGGAGCTTTCTCGAGGTATCTCCAAAATCAGATATCTCTACCATGACCACATCTGCGAGAGATTCAGGAATGCATTTGCCGCCAACCTCGGAAAATGGTGCGGCGAACACGGAATAAAGCTTACGGGCCACATGATGAAGGAGCCGACTCTCACATCTCAGACCTCCGCCGTCGGCGAAGTAATGCGTTCCCTTGCGGAATTCCAGCTTCCGGGCATCGACATGCTCGCCGACAGATTCGAATTCACAACCGCCAAACAGGCAGCCTCAGTCGCTCATCAGTACGGCCGCGAGGGCGTAATGAGCGAGCTCTACGGCGTAACCGACTGGAATTATGATTTCCGTAATCACAAGCTTCACGGAGACTGGCAGGCAGCCCTCGGCGTAACGGTGAGAGTCCCCCATCTTTCATGGGTATCCATGGAAGGCGAAGCCAAGCGCGATTATCCCGCTTCCATCAACTATCAGTCGTCATGGTATAAAAAATATCCCCTTGTTGAAGATCATTTTGCCAGGGTAAATACCGCAATGACTAGAGGAAAGCCGATAATTCGTGTCGGAGTGATTCACCCCGTGGAATCACTTTGGATTCACTGGGGTCCCTCGGCTCAGACTGAAGCCGCAAGAGCAAGACTTGATTCGAATTTCGAAAACATCACAAAATGGCTGCTCTACGGCTCCGTCGATTTCGATTACATTTCGGAGTCCCTTCTTCCGTCGCAGTGTCCTTCTGCCGGCTGTCCTCTGAAGGTCGGTGAGATGGCTTACGATGCCGTCATCGTCCCTGGTTGCGAGACACTCAGGAGCACCACCGTCGAAAGACTTCTGGCCTTCAGAAAAGCCGGAGGAAAGCTGATATTCATGGGCGATGCTCCCGCTTATATGGACGCTTCCCCCTCAGATGCTCCATTAGCACTCTATAACATATCCGAGCACAGCGAATTTACGTCAGCCGCAATTCTTGATAAGCTGAACGACGTAAGAACAGTTGAAATTCGCAATACAAACGGTTCCTATACCTCAAATCTCTTCAGCGCGTTAAGACAGGACAACGGCTGCCGCTGGCTCTTCGTATGTCATGCGGACCATCCCTATAACCCCGACGTATCCAGAAAGCAAAACATCATCATCAACATCGACGGCTGCTTCTCCGCTGAGCTGTACGATACGCTGAACGGTGAAGTACGTCCGCTATCATACTCTCACAGAAACGGAAAGACGGTAATAAGTGCCTCTCTCTGGTATCACGACTCGCTTCTTATAAGACTTCTTCCTGCTCCGGAGATTGCCGAATGCAAGGTCAGCGTTCCCAAGTGCACCGCTGAAAAAATTCATCCTCTTACCGATATAAGAAGCGCTGAGATCAGCCTTAACGAGCCTAACGTATTGGTTCTTGACCTTTGCGAATATTCTCTAGACGGGGAGGATTACAACCCCACCGATGAAATTCTGAAGATCGACACCGTATGCAAGCAGAAGCTTGGCTTCCCGACATTGAGCGGCGGAGCAAATCAGCCCTGGTGTATACCCGAAGAACCCACAGAACATTCTCTTTCGCTTAAATATACCGTAATTTCCGAAATTCCCGTAAAGGGAGCAAAGCTTGCGCTTGAAAATCCCGGAAAAACAGAAATCATCTTCGATGGCATACGCGTTCCTTCGGTTGTTAACGGATGGTATACGGATAAATCAGTGGAAACCGTTGACCTTCCTGAAATTCCGGCAGGCAAATCCGTACTTGAGCTCAGGGTTCCTTTCGGCAAGAGAACCGCAGCGGAAAGAGCATACATTCTCGGAGATTTCGGTGTAAGAGTCGACGGAAGCTGCGCCTGTATCACGGAGAAGCCGAAAGAAATAGGCTTCGGTGCTCTGAGAAGCAAAGCCTTCCCCTTCTACGGAGGAGCCGTTACCTACAGCCTTGAAACAGAAACATCGCTTGAAAATCTTGAAGTAAGAGTACCCCATTACCGCGCTCAGGTGTTCGATGTCTCCGTCGACGGCGGCAAGCCCGTGACCGTTGCGTTCTCTCCCTATTCGGCGGTGTTTGAAGGACTCGCCCCCGGAAAGCACAGAATCGATGTAACCCTATACCTCTCAAGATACAATGCGTTCGGAAGAATACACTGCGCCGACAGGGCGCTGTCATATCCTTCTCCCGGAGCATGGAGAACATCGGGAGATTCCTGGTGCTATGAATACGTTCTCTGCGAGGAAGGACTTCTCTCCTCCCCCGTTCTTCGCGAATTCACAAAATAAATCCGGAGCTTATGTCCGAACGAATGTTCCGGAAGCTCTTTATGAGTCCGAAAGGTACTTAAACCTATCCGGAATTCAAATGAATGATACGGGGGCTGTATAAGTCATTTTGCAGTCCCCGTTTTTTCATGGGATTTTCTCTTTTTTACGTCGTATTCACTGTCCGAAAAGTACTAAATTGCATGAAACAATAAATGCGGGGCAGGCCGTGTATTTCCTGACGGAAGCCCCCAAAGCATGCCTGTCTGTTATGTCCGGATTTTAGTCCGGTGAGTTCCGGAGTGTTTTTCATTGTGTTTTTTAAAAGACTCGGTTTTTTCTCCGGTTTACGGATAAAAAACAATGATTTTTCAAAAAAAGATAAAAAAGCTCTTGCTTTTTTCTCCGGGATGTGGTATAATATCTGTCGTTGCGGAGGCATAGCTCAGCTGGTTAGAGCGCTACGTTGACATCGTAGAGGTCATTGGTTCAATTCCAATTGTCTCCACCAACTTAAATAATGTCACAAAGCACCTGCGGATGATTTTTCATTCGCAGGTGTTTTGTTTTTGATTAAAGCTGTTCAATGTTTATTATTCCGATAAGCACAGCGGTAGTTATTCCTAAATGCTAAGCTTTGATTATTTCAATATGCTCGGCGGATTTGATTCAAATACTATTTTGGGACAAAAAACGCAGGAAGATAAATCATTCCATCTTCCTGCGTTTTTGTTTTAATCGTCTGAAGGCGTTATTTTAATCTGAAGTACTTCCGGCGTAATATCTGTCGGATTTTTCCGCTTGTCGGTAATAACACGGCGGAGGTTCATTAGTCCGGATTATACTCAGAAGAAATCATAAGGATTCCCTTACGTCATCCGAGTGTAATGTAGTTTGAGACTGTCTGTGAAGTAAGCGGCTTTCCGCTGAACGTAATGTTGAGATCAAGCGTTCCCGAAAGCTTAATTGACTTCTGATCGGCAGAAAGCGGAACGGTAATTGTTTTATCACCGATGAGCAGTTCCTGCTTTGAAGAAATCGATACATCCGGAGTCGTGAAATTCACGGTTTCTCCTCCGAGAGTTATGGAGGCGCTGCGCTTGCCCATCTGCAGAGAATATGCGCTGATATACATCTTGCAGTTCAGCTTAAGCTCCTTTTCTGTGTATGACACTGATTCAAACTTGAGAATCAGCTTGAGATAACCATTTTCATCACATTTAACCGAGAAGCTGCCGCTTATGGGAGTACGCTCTATAATTTCGATTTTCGGTATGATTTCAGTCTGAACGTATCCGCAGGAAATACAGGTTCTTTCTCTTCTTCCCTCAGAAGCTTCTGTGGGAGCCAGTACTTCAACCCATCCGCCGTCAAAATTGTGACCGGATTCAAGTCCCTTTTCTCCGCATTCGCAGAGCGGATAATGGACGGTATCGGTATACGCCCAGTTGTAGCTGTGAACATGCTCAAGCTTGGGAATGATTTCAGTCTCCGTATAACCGCAGACGGAGCAGCTTCTTGTTCTTGATCCGTCGGCTGTGGTTGTAGGAGGCGTCGTGGTCCATACGCCGAAGATATGAGGCTCAGATGGAGCTATTTCCTTGCAGTACTTGCATACGGTCCAGTGCATGGAATCGCTGTAGCTGTATCCGTCGTACTCATGAACATGTGCTTCGGGCGGAATCGTTTCGGTCTGACTGAAGCCGCAGGTCACGCACTGTCTGTATCTCTCGCCTGCAGTAGTTGCGGTGGCGGGAGTTATTACTGTCCATGAAGTAAAGACATGAGGCTCTGTCGAAAATTCACCGCAGTCGCATACGAGCTTGTGCTCGGTTTCGTTGTATTTTTCAATCTTTGTCATCGAATGCTCATGAGGAGCGGTTTCGACGGGAGCCGTGGTATCTGCGGGCTTCTCTGTTGTAACGGCACTGCCGGTTTCCGGACTTTCCGTCACTGCCGGAGCCGACGATGAAGTCACTTCCTCCTTTGAACTTACAGATGGCTCTGTTGTCTCATTTGTATCTGCGCCTGAAACCTCGGGTGACGATGTTGTCCCGGCAGGAGTGCCGGTTCCGCTTTCGGAGGTTGTTGTATCATGCT
>JAKSPQ010000159.1 GCA_024404665.1 Clostridia bacterium | reverse complement strand
GCCGATTTGTTGTAACTCTATTTGAAAAGTGTCCAATTTGCTATTGCATTTTAGAGATAAAAAAGATTAAAAATACAGAGGTCATTAAAATGATTGAGAAAAAGTTTTTCGGAACAGCCACCGTCGGCTATGCAGCCGGACTTGACTGTCACACCTATACTCTCTCGGCCGAGGGAAATCCGCTCACCGTCGTTCTCTCCGATTTCGGAGCCCGCATCGTTAAGATCACAGGTACTCTTCCCTGCGGCTGCAAAAGAACGCTTACCCGCGGCTTTGCTTATCTCAGCGACTACGAAACAGCCTCCGGCTACCTCGGCGCCGTAGTCGGAAGATACGGCAACAGAATACGCCGCGGTCTCTTTACGCTTGACGGAAAGGAATACTCGCTCTTCATCAACAACGGCGTTAACTCACTTCACGGCGGGAAGAACGGCTTTGACAGAAAGCTGTGGAAGGCCGTATGCACCGACGGTGCAGAGCCCTCCGTAATCTTCTCCACCGTCTCCCCCGACGGCGAAGAGGGTTATCCCGGCTCGCTCACAGCATCCGTAAAATACACACTCACAAAGAGCGGACTCCGTCTCGAATACATCGCCGAAACCGATGCTCCCACGTACATCAACCTTACAAACCACGTATATTTCAATCTTTCCGGAAAAGGCAGCATCGAGGACCATACAGTCACCCTCGACTGCGACAGATACCTTCCCACCGATGAAACCCTCATTCCCACGGGTGAGCTCAAGCCCGTCGACGGCACTGTTTTCGACTTCAGAAGCGGCAGAAAGATCGGAGACTCCGCACGCTCCGACGATGCAGACATCGTCACTGCGGGCGGCGTTGACCACTGCTTTGTATTCAGAGATATGTACTCAGGCTTTAAAGCCCGAGGAACCGCCGTATCTCCCGACGGCCGCGTAACCCTCGAACTTCTCACCGACCGTCCCTGCGTTCAGTTTTATTCCGGCAATTTTTTGGGAGATGACCCCAATATGTTCTACGGGACCGAAAAGCAGGAAAAGCGTGCCGGCTTCTGCCTTGAAACGCAGGGCATGCCCGATGCGATGAATCACGAGGGCTTCACAAATGTCAGACTGAACCCCGGCGAAGTCTATATGTCCGCCACGGAATTCAATTTCAGATTCAGCTGATCATCCGGATAAGTCACAGCCGCTTAACGGATTTATGATATGTTTCCCCCGGATACGGAAGTCATAAGCTTCTCTCCGGGGGACATTTTTTCGTTTTGGCTCATCCGTTTTCGGTCAGACGGCGGAAAAACAAACGCAAAGCCCATTATAAACAGAATTTACTGTTGACAAAAAGAGCGGAAAGTGCTATAATGTATGCAATTCCTACTTATCCTACCTGCTTAGTAAGTTTTAATTCTCATGTTGACAAACAATAATTGCTATGTTATAATATTAACTCAATTTTTAAGAAACGGTAATTAGTTATGATTGAGATAAAAGGTTTGTCGAAAAAGTTTCAAAGCGCAAACGGTGAAATTACCGCACTGCGCGATATAGACTTAACGATCAACGATGGCGAAATATTCGGCATCATCGGTCTTTCCGGTGCCGGAAAGAGCACTCTCGTCAGATGCATGAACCTGCTTGAGCGTCCTACCTCCGGAAACGTATTCGTTGACGGCAGAGATCTCACCGAGATGTCAAAAAAGGAGCTGCTCGCAACCAGAAGAAATATCGGAATGATATTTCAGGGCTTCAATCTCCTTGAACAGAGAAACGTAATAGGCAACATAATGTTTCCCATGGAGATTGCGGGCATTCCCAAGGACAGGGCGCGTTCAAGGGTAAATGAGCTTCTTGAAATAGTCGGTCTGACTTCCAGAGCCCACTCCTTCCCTTCGCAGCTCTCCGGCGGACAGAAGCAGCGCGTAGCCATAGCAAGAGCTCTCGCCACCGAGCCGAAATATCTGCTCTGCGACGAAGCCACCTCGGCACTCGACCCCACCACCACCGAACAGATACTCGAGCTTCTCAGAAAAATCAACCGCGAACAGGGCGTAACGGTCATTATCATAACCCATGAGATGCGCGTAATCGAACAGATCTGCGACAGAGTCGCGGTTCTCGACAAGAGCCGCATCGTTGAGCTCGGCAGTGTTTCGGAGGTCTTTGCGAATCCTCAGTCGGAGATGGGACGCGAACTCGTTCTGCCGAAGAGCTCAGCGGTTCCCACAGAGCTTTCGGGCTCCGCTCTGCGTATCACATTTGACGGACGCTCCTCTTTTGAGCCCGTCATCTCCAACATGATTCTCGAGTGCAGGTGCAATATCAACATCCTTTACGCGGATACCAAGGACATCGGAGGGCGCGCCGTAGGCCAGATGCTCATACAGCTGCCGGAGGACGAAAAAGCCGTTGTCAGAATCAAGTCCTTCCTTGATTCCAGAAGCATTCTTTACAGGGAGGAATCGGTATGAACACCGTATTTACCGCATCGTTCTTTTCCGGAATAATCGGATTCTTCACTAAGGCCTTCGGTGACGGCATGGCGGTCGAATATCTCGGTTCGCTGTGGCAGACAGTATACATTACCGTTCTCGGAACCGGCATCTCATATCTCGTCGGCATCCCTCTCGGTGTTATTCTGTACGGAACCTCAAAGGGTTCGATATTCCCGAACAAAGCCTTAAATTCCGTCCTCGGCTTCATCGTAAACATTTTCAGATCCGTCCCCTTCATCATTCTTCTCATACTGACAATGCCGGTCGCCAAGCTCATTGTCGGGACAAAAATGGGCAACGCGGCATTCATCGTCTATCTGTCGATAGCGGCCATACCGTTTGTCGCAAGAATGGTTGAATCTTCCCTGCACGAAGTAAATCTCGGAATTATCGAAGCCGCTCAGTCCATCGGAACCGGCAACCTGAAGCTGATAACCAAGGTATTGATCCCGGAGGCGAAGCCCTCGCTCCTTACGGGAGCCGCCATCGCGTTCACCACCATACTCGGATACACGCCCATGACCTACCTCATTGCTGGCGGAGGCCTCGGAAATCTCGCGATACGTTACGGTATTTACCGTTTTGACTCGACAATCATGTACATTTCATCGATAATGCTCATAATCGTCGTTCAGGTATTCCAGGAATCCTTTATGCTCATAGCCAGAAAAACAGACAGAAGATTAAAATAAAACAAAATAAAATAAAAGAAAGAGGAAAACAATGAAAAAGATTATTTCCGTTCTTCTCACGGCAGTCCTTCTGCTTTCCGCCGTTGCGGCCTTCTCCGGCTGCTCCAAAACCGATGACAAGAAAATCGTCGTCGCCGCCACCTCAACCCCTCATGCCGAAATTCTTGAAGAGTGCAAGAAGCTTATGGCCGATAAGGGCTTTGAGCTCGTCATCAAAGTCGTCGACGATTATGTAACCCCCAACACTGCCGTCGAGGATGGCGAGTACATTGCCAACTACTTCCAGCACACCCCCTACCTCAATTCCTTCAACGAGGAAAGAGGCACTCACCTCGTATCGGTTGCCACCGTTCACTATGAGCCCTTCGGAATCTATGCCGGCAAGACCAAGGCCCTCGCCGATCTCGCCGACGGAGCAACCGTTGCCGTTCCGAACGACACCACGAACGAAGCCCGTGCTCTCCAGCTCCTTGCCGCCAACGGTCTCATCACACTCAAGGACGGTGCAGGCCTTACCGCAACCGTAAAGGACATCACCTCCAACCCCAAGAACCTGAAAATCAAAGAGGTTGAAGCCGCAATTGTTTCCACTCTTCTCGACGAGGTTGACATCGGCATCATCAACGGCAACTATGCCCTCGAAGCCGGCCTTAAGGTATCCGAGGCTCTTGCCGCCGAGTCCTCCGAGTCCGAAGCCGCCAAGACCTTCGGAAACGTCCTTGTTGTAAAGGAAGGCAATGAAAACAATGCAGCCGTCAAGGCTCTCGCCGAGATCCTTCTCTCCAAGGAAATCGCCGATTTCATCACCGGCAAATACCAGGGCGCTGTCGTGTCCATGAAATAAAAGAAAAACCAAAGCTGCAGATTCCCGTGTTTTGTTAAGTACACTTTTCATAACCGCGGGCATAATACAGTCAAACAGAAATACCGGGACAGGCCGAAAGCTTATCCCGGTATTTCTGTTCTCTTTTTATTAATCCGATTTGAACAGACACTGCCGCGCTGTGCGCCGCATTGCCTTATTTTTCGGATTTATGGCACGTACCCGACATGGCACAGTGGGCACAGTTGCAGCCGCACGGTGATTTTCCGCTCTTTTTATCCTTCATCAGAACAATGACAGCCGTAACGGCAAGCGCAGCAATAACAATTAAGGCCGCAACGGTTCCGATATTAGCCGTTATCCAGGTGATCATTCGGCATCTCCTTTTTCTTTTACGAAATCTTTATCTTTTTTGTCAGCCTGGTGGATTCCTTATAAGGACGGACGAGCATCCAAATCATAAATCCGAGCACGATAAATGCGGCGATTGCACCGATAATATTCACATTTCCGCTGACCAGTCCTCCGAACTGGTTGATCATCAGCGAGATCGCGTAGGCAAATCCGCACTGATAAGCTATGGCGAACCACGTCCACTTGGCGTTGTTCATCTCACGGCGAATGGCACCGATAGCTGCAAAGCACGGTGCGCAGAGCAGGTTGAATACAAGGAAAGAATATCCGGTGATAC
>JAKSPQ010000158.1 GCA_024404665.1 Clostridia bacterium | reverse complement strand
TATTTGATTGAACCGCCGTATGCCGAACGGCACGTACGGTGGTGTGAGAGGTCGGCTGCTCAAATAATGGGTAGACTCCTACTCGATTTATGCTGCTTCAGTGGCTTCGTGGCTTTTGGAATTCACGGTCTGCCGTCGGTTATATAAGCAACGTACTCTTCAAGGCAGAAGCCGTAATCGTGCATGACGGCCGCGTGATACTGTCCGACGAATCTCCAATGGTAGGGCTCCGCAGAGAATCCGGTGACTTTTTCCTTGCCTGCCGGATATCTTTCTATGAAGCCGAATTTGTAAGCATTCTCCTTAAGCCATTGATATGCTTCGGTTTTGGCAAAGCCGGCGCTGCCGTCTGTGCCCCATATATCGGCAGAGAGACCGCTCTGGTGGTCGGAGGTGCCGGGCTCTGCGCAATATGTCGACGCAACCCTGCGCGCATCGGCATCGGAAAGATGATAAATCCCCTTGCTTACATAGTTTGACGTGACATAGGCCTTTCCGAGAACGGCGTTGGCCGTATCCGAGAAATACTTGCCCGTCGATGCGAAATTGTTTTTGTAATAGTATCTCTCATTGTAATAAGCGGTGTCAAACGAGCTCTTCTGAGTGGCATAGGATACGTAGGCGCGATTTACGTACACATCCCTGATACCTAACGAAGCCATCTCCGTGAACATTGCCTCAAGGGATTTTTCGGCGTTTTTGTCCATCTGGAAGCTCTTCCCGGATTTGACATTGAGGACGGGAATCATTCCGTCCGGAATAAAGGAGGAATCCTTTCGGTTGTCTGCGTTGATTATCAGATAATACTTCTTCTTGTCGGAGGGATTCATGTATTTCTGATAGGAAGAAAGATCCGTGTTGTACGTGTATACGATGTTGTCGTCGCCGATGAGTAGCCAGCCCGAAGGTATGGAATCCTTGGAAAGGGAATTCAGAGGCTCCGTGGCCTTGAGCACGAAGCCGACGGGGACGCCGCTCGCTTCGGATGAAGCAACGGTTATTTTTATTCCCGTAATCAGTCCCTCGGGAAGGGGAGCACCGTCATCTCCGGTTTCGCTTTCGTGTTCGCGGGAGTATTCCACGCATATTCCCGTCATTTTTGTTTCGATGAAGCTCAGCGGAACAAGAACGGCGTTTTTTTCAATGACGGCAGGACCTTCCATTTCGGCCCGCGAACCGTTGAGCACGGCAACTCCGGAGTCGGCTCCGAAGACGGCGTATTCTCCGGCAGATGTTGAAAATTTGACGGATGACATGTCTCCGCTGACTGACATTCCGCACATTTCGGCAAGCTCCGAGAGGTTTGCGTATACGGTGTTCCCTCGGATGAGCTCAGCGGATTTCTGCTTTCTGACTGTTCTGGAGCCTACCGTGTATACTATTTCCTTTGCGAGCCCTGCATTGTCTGCGTGGCTTCCGAAAATGAACAGGGAGCCTGCTGCGACGGAGACGAGCAGAACGGATACTATGACGAAAAAAAGAACAAAATACCCGGAATATTCTTTTGCCGTCTTGAATGCGTTGGCTGCGACGGATGAGTATTTCTCCCGTAAGCGCTGTCTCTCGGCTCTTGAAATATCGGCTATCTCGCGTCTGATTTTATCCAGTCTTTCGCGTTCGGCGTCACGTTCGGCTTTTTTTGCCTTTCGTTCTGCTTCTTTCTTTTCTGCGTCTTCAATTGATTTTCGAGCGGCTTCTTTTCGTTCTTTTTCTTTTAATTTAAGCCGTTCGATTTCGGCATCCATTCTTGCTATTTCGCGGTTTACGTTGCTGAAGCCGTGAGCTGAGGATGTCCGATTATCTCTTGCGTAAGTATTATTTCGGTCAGGCTTCTTCCGGGAGTCCTGTGTGCGTGTGTCCTCTTTTGAGCCGGCCGCTGCGGAGGGCGTTTTTTTCGTTTCCGCAGGATGTTCCGCGGGGCCCGGAGGAGTCTTGCGCGGCTCCGGAGGTATCCTGCGACCTCCGTTGTCGTATCCGGGGACCGATGGCTCCCGGGGGCTTCCGCCGTTGGCCGCACGTCCGTTCTGTGCCGGAGAAGGCGGAGGAGCCTCGCGCCGTTTGCCGAGTCTTGTCTTTTCGGTGGAGGCAATTGCCGCAAGGACGTTACCGCCGACACCGGCTTCTGTCCGCGGAGCCTTTTCGGGGTCTCCTGTTTTAATATCTTTTTCGTCTCTCAAGTGTCAGGCTGCCTCCTTTCGGTGAGAAATCTGTTTGTGGCTGAAAATGGTCATTTTTTGCGGGGCGCAATCACTTGGTTTCAATCAGGAAAAAATATGGGGATGTGGGGGAATTTACTATTTTGATTTTTGTGACGCAGAGCTTGTATCTCGAAAGACCCGCAAAATACTCTTCGAGCATTTTGCCCTCCGCATCGCCCTCCGGATGCCCGGGATATACCGCGACGGTGAGTACGGCGTCCTTCCCGAGAAGTCCTATGGCGGTCTCCACCGCGGGCATTGTGGTTTCCCTCATCGTAGTGATGCTCTTATCTCCGCCCGGAAGCCAGCCGAGATTGAACATTCCGGCCTTTATGGGCTCGTGAATGAATTCCGCCGCGCGGTGATGCGAGGCGCAGATAAGCGTATAATTGTCGGGGCACGAGGCTTTAAGCCTTTCCGCGGTGGATTCAACCGCGGAGGGCTGAATGTCAAATGCGTAAACGTGTCCTTCGGGACCTACGGTTTTGGAGAGAAACTCTGTGTCGTGCCCGTTGCCCATGGTGAAATCGGCGCAGACGTCGCCTTCGCCGAGATGCGTAAGAATGAACTGTTTGTGGAGAGAAAGAAGGTCTATCATTTTGTGTGAAAATCTCCTCTGAGGAATTTTATGGCTCTGTCGACGGAATCCTTGGAGTTGCCCCAGGGCTCATCGGCGTATCTGTAATCGAATTTTTTGCAGAACCAGGAAATGTCTTCCCTTAATGAGTCAAAATACGGAAGGACGACAGATGACGCGGCCCTGACAAACTCGGCGTTTTCCTTGCGCGAAAGCCTGATTTTGGCCTTTTCCAGCATCGCCTTCCAGTGCGGCAGGCAGAAATACGGCTGCTTCAGGAATTTTTCCCTGAAGCCCGGGTCATTCTGCCAGATGTATATGAGGTTTTCCGTTAAGTGCTCATAGTTCCCGGCTATTCTTCTGCAGACATAGCAGGTTTCTTCAAGCGATGAAATCCGCTGTCTTGCGGGGAAGCCCGGGACCAGAAGAGGATTGTCCCTGACTTCTTTTCTGAGCTCGTCAAGGTGGCTCTCTAGAGTCAGGGCCATGCCGAGACGGTTCTTTCTTGTGAACATGATCCGGCTGTGAAGCTCGCAGAAGCCCTCCCGGTTTGTCTTTATTCTGACTTCCGGCTCCATCATCGAGGCCCCCAGGATGAGGTCTATTTCGTTCTCCTCGAGCATCCTCGTGAGCGAGCAGAGGGGACAGCCGCAGGAGGGATCCTTCGCGGCGGCGTCAAAGTGTTCGTTTATCGGTATCGTGTATATCTGTTCCATGTTTTTCTTGCCTTTCGGTGCGAAATGAGATATAATTATCCGTAAAGGCGCCGACTGCCGGTCGGGCCTGAAACGAGGTGTGAACAATGGATTATGAAAAAATAAGCTTCGGCAGCGGAAACGGTGTCCCCTTTGCCGTCATAGAGGGCGTCCGCCATTTTGACGCCGACAGAATATTCGACTGCGGTCAGTGCTTCAGATTTTCGTCCTTCGTGACGTCCGACGGTCACAGGGAATGGTGCGGGGCGGCCGGAGGAAAGTATATTGCCGTAAGACAGGAGGACCGTAAGGTAACCGTTTTCGGTACCGACGAACAGGATTTTTACGGCTTTTATCACGCGTTCCTGGGACTCGGAGACGATTACGGTGCCATAAACCGCGATATTCTGTCCCGCTCGGACAATCCGAGGCTTCTCGAGGCTCTCACGGCCGAGGACGGAATAAGAATACTTAAGCAGGAAAGATGGGAAGCGCTCTGCTCGTTCATAATTTCGCAGAACAACAATATTCCCAGAATAAAATCCCTGGTTTCGGCTCTGTGCGAAAGATGCGGTATACCGGCGGAGTGCGCGGGTATGGAAGCGCACGGAGCGAAGGAGAAAGAATATGCGTTCCCGTCGCCGGGAGCAGTGGCGGAGCTCGGCGTCGAAGAACTCAGCGCGCTTAAGACCGGCTTCCGTGCGGAATACATACACGGAGCGGCCGTCGCGCTGGCGGAGGGAAGAACAGACTTCGAGTCTGTCGCGTCGGCGGGCTCGTATGCGGAGGCCGCGGCGGAGCTTATGGCGTTAAGAGGCGTGGGGCCCAAGGTCGCCGCATGCGCACTCCTTTTCGGCTTCGGAAGGCTCGATGCATTCCCGGTTGACGTATGGGTGAAGCGCATTATTGCCCGGTATTTCGGCGAGAACTTCGATCCCTGTGGGCTCGGTCCCTATGCGGGAGTGGCTCAGCAGTATCTGTTCAGATACGAGAGAGGCTTCGACGGAAACTGAGTATAAATAAACTTAATATAATATTATAATATATTTTTCCTTGGATTTCAAGTGAAAAATGCAAAAATGCGTAAAAACGGACCGAAAAAACGGTCCTTAACGGAAATATGCGCAAAAACGGGCCGATGGCGCCGGAGATGCTTCCGGCGCCTTTTCCGACCGTTCCCGAAACCTTACAAAAATGCCGGAGCACCGTTTGAGGTTCCGGCTTTTCGTTTTTTTCTCCGGCGGAAAGGCCATCGGC
>JAKSPQ010000157.1 GCA_024404665.1 Clostridia bacterium | reverse complement strand
ATCAACGACCTTATCAACGCAGAGTATGATGCCATCTTAGCCGCTCCCGGCAAGGAAGTCGTTTCCCGCCCCGAGTTTGACATTGTTTCCTATGAGGGCGATCTCGTTCTCAAGGCCGACATGTTCGTAAAGCCCGAAGTCGAAGTTTCCGATTACAAGGGCATCAAGGTTTCCGCCGTTAAGGCTCCGGTAACCGAGGAAGAGGTTACCGCAGAGATCGACAACGTCCGCAAGAGAAACGCCAGAGAAATCGAAGTCACCGACCGTGCCGCCGCTATGGGCGACACTGCTACCATCGATTACGAAGGCTTTGTAGACGATGTTCCCTTCGATGGCGGCAAGGATACCGATTCCAAGCTTAAGCTCGGCTCCGGCACCTTCATCCCCGGCTTTGAGGAGCAGGTTGCAGGTCACAGCATCGGCGAAGATTTTGACGTAAACGTCACCTTCCCCGAGGATTACCATGCCAAGGAGCTTGCCGGTAAGGCTGCAGTATTCAAGGTAAAGCTCAAGGCCATTACCTTTGAGGAGCTTCCCGAGGCTGATGACAGCTTTGCCGTTGACGTATCCGAGTTTGATACCTTTGCCGATTATAAGGCAGATATCGAAAAGAAGATTGCCGAAAGACACGACAAGGATGCCGAGCGCGAGGTTACCGAAAAGCTCGACAATGCTCTCGCCGATATGATCACCATCGAGATTCCCGCCGCAATGATCGACCGCGAGGTTGAAGGTCTCGTTTCCGACGCCTCTAACAGAATCAGCATGAACGGAATCGATTTCAACACCTACCTTTCTTACTTCGGCATGACCCTTGACAAGTACAAGGAAACCGTCAGACCCGATGCCGAGAAGGCCGTAAAGGTCAGACTTGCTCTCGAAAAGATTGCCGAGCTCGAGAATATCGAAATCTCCGACGACGCCGTCGCCGCCGAATTCGACAAGATTGCCGCTCAGTACAACATCGATGTCGAGACAGTAAAGGCTCAGCTTCCCGCTGAAGAAATCGTAAAGAACCTCAAGCTCACTGCCGCTTCCGACGCCGTCAAGGCCGCTGCCGAAATCGAATACACCGACAAGGCTCCCGAGGCTGCAACAGAAGCCTGATTATTACAGATTAAAACCTCTTTATCGGACTATCCGTTGACTGTTAACGGATAGTCCGTACCCAAAATGATGGGAGTTTTCCTGACTCCTCCGACTTACAGGACTACCCATCCGGCAGATTAACTTAGATAAGGATACATGTAATGGAAAACAATAAGGAATTTATGCGTTCGGCGCTCGTGCCCTATGTAATCGAACAGACCGGTCGCGGAGAAAGAAGCTTTGACATTTTCTCCAGACTTTTAAACGACCGAGTAATCTTCCTTTCCGATGAGGTAAACGATACGACTGCCTCGCTTGTTATTGCACAGATGCTCTATCTCGAGTCTGTTGACCCTGATAAGGATATCTGTCTTTACATAAACAGCCCCGGCGGTTCCGTTACGGCCGGAATGGCAATTTACGACACTATGCAGTTCATCAAGTGCGATGTCTCTACTATCTGCATAGGCATGGCAGCCTCCATGGGAGCCTTCCTGCTCGCAGCCGGAACCAAGGGCAAGAGAATCGCTCTTCCCCACTCCGAAATCATGATACACCAGCCTCTCGGATCGGCACAGGGACAGTGCACTGACGTTCTGATCCGCGCGGAACTTATGAAGAATACCAGGAAAATGCTCAATGAGATTCTTTCCGAAAAGACCGGAAAGACTATCGAGGAAATTGAAAGAGATACAGAACGCGATAATTTCATGACATCTGCTGAAGCTCTTTCCTACGGACTCATCGATAAGATCATCGAGCGCCACTAAATATTTGAAAGCGAACTTAAAGAATGCCATCTGGATCAACTAAATTACGACATTGCTCCTTCTGCGGCAGAAGCGAGAACGAAGTAAATTATCTTATCCCGTCAAAATCAGGAGCGTATATCTGCGATTTCTGCGTTGAAGCATGCTCCGAACTCATCGAAAGCAACAACAGCTATATGAATCACGGTGAGGATCAGCTTTCCTTTGACAGACTTCCCCGTCCCATCGAGATTAAATCCTCTCTTGATAAATACGTTATCGGACAGGACGAGGCGAAAATAGCGCTCTCAGTCGCCGTATACAATCATTATAAAAGAATACTTACGAACGACGAAAAGAAAAAGAAGAATTCAAAGGGCAAAAAGAAAACCACCGATGCTGCTGCTGAGGACGATGTCGATCTCGGAAAATCCAACGTTCTTCTGATAGGCCCCACCGGCGTAGGAAAGACTTATCTCGCCCAGACGCTCGCCAGAACGCTCAAGGTCCCCTTCGCCATTGCCGATGCAACAACTCTGACCGAGGCCGGCTACGTCGGCGAAGATGTCGAAAACATTCTTCTCCGCCTTATCCAGGCAGCCGATTACGATGTCGAGCTTGCCGAAAGAGGCATAATTTACATCGACGAAATCGATAAGATTTCCCGCAAGAGCGAAAACCGTTCGATCACCCGCGATGTATCCGGAGAGGGCGTACAGCAGGCGCTGTTAAAGATTCTCGAGGGAACTCAGGCGAATGTTCCTCCTCAGGGCGGAAGAAAGCATCCGAATCAGGAATACATCAGAATCAACACGGAGCATATTCTTTTCATCTGCGGAGGCGCATTTGACGGCCTTGAACAGATCATTGAAAAGAGACAGGGCACACAGTTAATCGGCTTCTCAAGTGAAATCAGAAAGAAGCCCTCAGAAACAGACAAGCCTTTCGCGGATGTCACATCCCATGACATTGTAAAGTACGGCTTGATTCCCGAGCTTGTAGGCAGAATTCCCGTTATTGTCGCCCTTGATTCTCTTGACGTCCCCGCCCTTAAGCGCATTATTTCCGAACCGAAGAATTCTCTTGTAAGACAGTATCAGAAGCTTTTTGAAATGGACGGAATCAAACTCGAGTTCGAGGATTCCGCCGTTGAAGCCGTTGCCACTCTCGCTTTTGAAAGAAAGACCGGAGCCAGAGGACTGAGGTCCATTCTGGAGACGGTTATGACGAAAATGATGTTTGAGCTTCCGTCGCGCGAGGATGTCGAAGGAGTAACCGTAACAGGTGACTATGTAAGGGGTCTTGCGGAACCGATTCTTAAGCTGAAGGCTGCCGAAAGCGCTGTCGAACACGCCGAATGAAGGGTTTAAAAACAATTTATATCTGCTCCTCCTGTGAATACGAATCAATAAAATGGGCCGGAAAATGTCCGCGCTGCGGAGCCTGGAACTCCTTTGTTGAGGATGTAATAGAGCTGGCACCCAAAGACGGTGCAACCAAGAAAAGCACTCCGGATACAAGGCATTCCGTAATCACCGGAAACAGCGCTCCTCAGTCTATCGACGATGTCCGGGAGGACGAATGCATAAGAAACGGCACTGGGCTCGGAGAGCTCGACAGAGTTCTCGGAGGAGGCCTTGTAAGAGGGTCTGCCGTATTGCTGACAGGCGAACCCGGTATAGGTAAATCCACGCTTCTTCTTCAGATTTCCGGCATTCTCTCAAGAACCCGGAAGGTACTTTATGTATCCGGCGAAGAGTCCGCAGGCCAGATAAAGCTCAGGGCAAAGCGGCTCGGAGTAACAGGCTCCTCCCTGCTTATTCTCTCAGAGACAAACACGGAAAAGATCATAGGAGAATGCGCTTCCTGTAACCCAGACGTTCTCATAGTCGATTCCGTCCAGACAATGTTTACCCCGGAACAGGCCTCTTCTCCGGGTAGCGTAACCCAGGTCCGGGAAAGTGCGCTTTCCTTCATTTCAATGGCCAAGAACGACGGAGTCTCCGTAATTCTTGTAGGCCACGTAAACAAGGAAGGCTCCATTGCCGGTCCTAAGCTTCTTGAGCACATGGTCGATTCAGTCCTGTGCTTTGAGGGCGAAAGACAGCAGGCCTACCGTATTATAAGAGCGGTTAAAAACCGATTCGGATCGACGGATGAGATAGGTGTTTTCGAGATGACCGACAAGGGCCTCTGCGAGGTCCCGAATCCCTCCGAAGTGCTGCTCGCGGGAAGACCCAAGAACGTATCCGGAAACTGCGCTGTGTGCACCGTAGAGGGCACAAGACCCGTTATAGCCGAGATTCAGGCGCTGGCATGCCAGACATCCTTCCCATCCCCCAGAAGAACGGTAAACGGCATCGACTATAACCGCATGTGTATGATTTCCGCAGTTCTTGAAAAACGTCTGGGACTGAAATTCTCATCGTGCGATCTTTATCTGAACGTTATCGGCGGACTGAGACTTGACGAGCCGGCAACAGATGCCGCACTTGCTCTCTCGATGATCTCATCGATTACGGACAGAATAGTTCCCGACAGTCTCGCTGCCATCGGAGAAATCGGTTTGTCCGGAGAATGCAGAGCGGTATCATCCGTTGAAGCCAGAGTCAGGGAATGCGAAAGACTCGGCTTTACTCAAATAGTAATTCCGTTCAGGAATATAGAAAAACGCCCGATTGAAGTCGGGCCGGGCATCACTCTGCTTCCTGTAAAAAGTGTATACGAGCTTCTCCTGCTTCTCGGCAAACCCGGAGACAGCGGAAACAACAACTGAAAAAAGAGGCTGTAAAGATTCTTTACGGCCTTTTTTGATATATCAGTTACTATTTGAGAAGTATATACGATAAAAAATACCGTTACAGAAACAGGTTTTCTATTGCAAATATTAAGTAT
>JAKSPQ010000156.1 GCA_024404665.1 Clostridia bacterium | reverse complement strand
TGCCACCCGCGCCGGCCGTGGTGTTGTCGCCCGAATCCGAGATAAACACCTGCTCCTCGGCCTTCATCGCCCGCTCAATGGCCTCTTCGGGCGCAACCGCCTCGATCAGGAAGCGGAAATCATGGCGGACGATCTTTACGGTAAGTACGAGGAAGCCCGTGACGATGAATCCGCTTATGAGATTATCAAAGCCAAAGAGGAAACTCAGAAGGCTGAGTCGGAATCGGAAAAGGCCGAGGATAAAAAAGAAAAGACGTCCTCCGGAAAGACAACACAAAAGAAAACAACCAAAACCACACGCAAAAACACAGCTGCTTCAAAGGTAACCAATTCTCTTCTCAACACCGTAGGCCGGGAGCTCGGCAAATCAATCGCAAGAGGAATCTTGGGGCTTATCAAACGCTGACACCCTTTAATCTCAAATAAAAAAATGGGGATGTTAAAAAGTCACAGACTTTTTAACATCCCCTGATTGTTTATCGGTTATCAGTTGTCTCTCGGAATGAAGAGCTTGGTGTCCTGCATCCAGGTGTTGTATACATAATACAGACCGGATTCTTCGGTGGACTTAGCCATATCCTTGATTGCCTTGTCCTGAGCCTTGGCGGCGGCATCGATTACAGCCTTAAGCTCATCATAGCTCTTGGCAGCATCAATCTTGGCCTTGATGTTCTTAGACTCATTGTAGATAGCGTTGAGAGTATTGAGGTTGAGAAGAGTCTCGGCAGTGCCGTATTCATCATCGCCTTCTCTTTCGGGAAGAACAGCCTTGGGAACTCTGAAGCAGTTCAGAATTTCGGCCTTGATATCAAGGTTCTGCTTCTTGCCGTATTCCCAGATATCGAGAGGCATATTTTCCTCGGGATATGCTACGAATACGTTACCGGTGTTTCTGATGTTCATCATATAATCTTTATTGAGACGATGAACGGCACCGTTGTTGTCGAGCTCATAGTGAACCCCCTTGACACCGTACTGAAGAATGTTACGGAGGTCACTGTTGGTGTTGAGGTAGGTAACTACCTGCATGGAACGGCTTACACTGATTGTGAAGGAAGAAACAGCAAACATGCTGCTGAATACGTCGGCTTCGGAAATTCTGGGGTATTCAAGGACATTTACATAATAATCCTCGGCATATTCGGTTTCAAGCTCTTTTCCGCCCTTGACAACCTTGAGAGCGCAGCGGTCATTTTCACCGGCATTCTCGTTTATATAGCCGAGATCCTTGAACTTCTGGATGGTAAGAAGCTGTTCGGTATAGCTGGATACCGTGAAGAGGTTTCTGACGGCGATGGGGTTGTTATCGGAAATAGAAGGATCGACGGTTCTTGTGGAGTTGTAATACTCACCAATCATGCAGAAGTCATCGTAATCAATTCCTCTGGTAGCCTCGTTGAAGTTCCAGTAAACGGTGTTGATTACGGGAATAGTGCCGTTGATGGGAGTGATTCCGGTCTCGTACTTTGCAACATCGGAAAGATATTTTGCAGTCTCATCAGAGCTTATGGAGTAAATAAGAGACGGATCGTAATTGTACTTGTCAATAAGCTTCTTATCAAGAAGGAGGTATGTGTATTCACCTACAACGCAGTTGTTGGGAATTGCATAGGTACCGTTACCGGCCCATTTAGCCCAGGAAAGAAGAGCGGGAGAAATATACTCCTTCAGCTTCTTGGAACCGGCGGAAAGCTCTTCGTCGAGTCTGGAGAGATAATCCTTCTCAATATATTCAACATATCTGTCATAGCTGTCAATCCAGATGATATCAAGCTGACCGACCTTTTCATCGGGGTACTTAACCTGAGTAATGAAGAAGTTCTCGGTACCGGAAACGGCAACGGTCTCGGTTTCCTCAGCGGTTGTATCGTCACCGGTGAGGGCCTCGGTCTCTCTGAATTCGGCATATTCGGGATGGAGTCTGTAGAACTCATCGAACCATGCGGAATCAGTTGCGATCTGCTGGGCCTTGGCTTCCTGCCTGGCCTTCTTCAGAGCCTTCTGATGCTCTTCCTTGAGAGCTTCTCTGGCGGCGTTGTCGGCAATTACGCCCTCAATGGTGGAATAGTATTTGTCATAAGTAACAAAGTGCATTGAAACACGGGTTTTGAACTTTGCCTTCGTAATCTGGTTGAAGGCGTCTGACACCTTAGCTGCTGTTGCGTCACTGATCTCGTTTTCGGTAACGACATACATAGATACGGTCTTGGCAGACTCGGAAGCCTCCTGGGTTGTCTGTTGCTGAACATTCTGCTCTTCTTTTGCACAGCCTGTCAGAACGGCTGCAAACAACATGATTGCTGCAAGAATAAGGCTAATAATCCGTTTTTTCATTTACGGAACTCCTCCTCGGGGTAAAACGCTGTTGCCAGCTTATAGTTTAGTTAATTATAATATAAATATAAAGTATTGTCAATAGAAAAGTGTAAATCGGAATAAAGTTTACAAAAGGTTTACAATTGTCAATCGTAATATCCCGTCAGATAGCGCTTGCGGCTGGGGTGTCTCAGCTTGCGGAGCGCCTTCGCCTCAATCTGTCTGATTCTTTCACGGGTTATGTCAAACTCTTTTCCGACTTCCTCCAGCGTTCTGCAGCGTCCGTCATACAGACCGAATCTCAGCTTAATGACATGCTCTTCCCTGGGGGTGCGAGTGTGGAGCTGCTTTTCGAGCACCTGCCTTACAATGTTTGCGGAGGCGGCGTCTGCGGGTGCCGGGGTTTCGTCATCCGGGATAAAGTCTCCGAGATGGCTGTCCTCCTCTTCCCCGATAGGTGTCTCAAGGGATACTGGCTCCTGCGCAATCTTCAGCGTCTCTCTTACCTTATCGGCGCTGATGCCCATCTTTTCCGCAAGCTCGTCAACGGTAGCTTCTCTTCCGAGCTCCTGAAGCAGCTGACGCTGCTGTCTCGAAAGCTTATGAATGGTTTCCACCATATGAACCGGTATTCTTATGGTTCTTGCCTGATCGGCGATGGCGCGGTTAATCGCCTGTCTGATCCACCATGTTGCATATGTCGAGAACTTATAGCCCTTGTTATAGTCGAACTTCTCCACGGCCTTCATAAGACCGAGATTGCCCTCCTGAATCAGATCAAGGAAAAACATTCCCTTGCCTACATATTTCTTTGCGATGGAAACAACAAGTCTCAGGTTGGCTACGACAAGCTCGTCCTTGGCCTTCTTTCTGACATCCTCCGGATACTGGGGATCGTTCATCATTTCGGCCTTCTCGCGCTCCTCGTCGGATGAGAGCAGCGGGACACGTCCGATTTCCTTCAGATACATTCTGACGGGGTCGTCAATCTGTACGCCTTCGCTCTCCAGCATGCGCTCCATAGCGTCGGCATCGCTGAATTTTTCGGCTTCCTTTCTGAATTTATCGGCTTCACCTTCGTTTATATCGGGAGAATCTTCGTCGTCTCCGACGAAATCGCTGTCATCGTCATTCAGATTGTCGTCGTCAAGGTCATCAATACCTTCGTCAAGGCCGAAACCGTTTACCTCCTCCGATTCAAGCAGGTGATAAACGTCCGTTTCCTTTTTTTCTTCATCGAGCATGTTAAATAATTCTCGCTTTCTGTATTCTTGGTTATTTTTGGTTTTGTTTAGTGGCATCAATAGCCTTTTTTTTCGAATTTATAAGATCGGTAAGTGAAAGCTGCGGAGCAGAATCAGGATGTTCCGTTCTTTCCTTCTTCAGCCGTTCTTCTTTTAAAACAAGGACAGACGATGTAAGATGCGCCATCGTATTCGTTATGTCCTTCCTTTTTATGCACAGTCCCTCCATGCGTCCGATTTCCTCTGTGCCGAACTGTTCGGAAAGCAGAGAAAATTCAAAGCCTCCGTCGGATTTATGAAGCTTCATAACAGCCTCGAAGGTTCTTCTGGCGAAGGAGGTAATAAAATCATCCGCCTCAAGCGCTACATCCTTTTTGGCGACCGCATCGCGGAACTCCTCAAACAGCAGCAGCATTCCGAGTACGGCGTCCTCCGCCGCTGCGGCTCTGATGTTACCCGCAGCCTCCGGATTGACTCTGTCGCCGAGATACCTGGCCTTAGCGAAGGCATCGGAGTTTATATCTAGCTTATTGCGGTATTCGGCCTTGCCTATATTCTTTTTAACATCCTCCGCAAACGGCTGCTCCCTTATCGAAAGCCTTTCGCAGACTCTTGTGGAATAAATATCGCGTTCAACCGATGACGAATACTGCGCAACCAGCGCGGCTGCCTCCGAAGCCGCCCGCAGTTTTCCCTCGGGAGTATCGATGTCGTAATTTCCGAGAAGCTTCTCGAACCTGAAATCGAAGTTGCCTACACTGCTTTTCAGCAATGCTCTGAATGCTGCGGCACCTTTTGCCTTGATGAACTCATCGGGATCCTTGGCGCCTGTCATTCTTATGATCTTAACCTCGACGCCGACGTTCTCAAGCAGCCTTATTGCCTTTGATGTGGCATTCTGACCGGCGCCGTCGGAATCATAGGAAAGATATACCTTATTCGTATATTTTGCGATAATTCTCGCGTGCTCCTCGGTAATCGCCGTGCCGAGGGTTGCGACCGCATTCTGGAATCCGGCCTGATGGAGGCTGATGACATCCATATAGCCCTCGCAGAGAATCAGTCCGTCATCCAGATAATCCTTGGCAAAATTCAAAGCAAAAAGCGTTTTGCTCTTCTTGAAAGCCGGAGTATCGGACGTATTCAGATATTTGGGCTTTCCGTCGCCTATTATTCTTCCGCCGAAGGCCACTATGTTTCTTGTCGTATCGACAATGGGATAAATTACCCTTCCGCGATAATAATCGTAGAGTCTTCCTGTTTTTTCCGAACGGCCGGCAAGGAAGCCCGTAGTCAGCTCCTCGTCGGA
>JAKSPQ010000155.1 GCA_024404665.1 Clostridia bacterium | reverse complement strand
CGACGACCACGATAGGTCTTGCCGACGGTCTGAAGAGAATAGGCAAGAAGGTCACGGTTGCTCTGAGAGAGCCTTCTCTCGGCCCCGTATTCGGAATCAAGGGCGGAGCTGCCGGAGGCGGATACGCCCAGGTTGTTCCCATGGAGGACATCAACCTTCACTTTACCGGAGATTTCCACGCCATCGGAGCCGCTAACAATCTGCTTGCCGCAATGCTCGACAATCACATCCAGCAGGGCAACGCGCTCGGCATCGATCCCAGAAGAATTACCTGGAAAAGATGCGTCGATATGAACGACAGACAGCTGAGATTCGTCGTCGACGGTCTCGGAGGAAAGGTCAACGGCACTCCCAGAGAGGACGGCTTTGACATCACGGTGGCTTCCGAAATCATGGCCGTGTTCTGCCTTGCGTCCTCCATTACGGATCTCAAGGAAAGACTCGGACGCATCATTGTCGGTTATACATATTCCGGAGCACCCGTAACCGCAGCGGATTTAAAGGCTGTAGGCGCAATGACGGCGCTTCTCAAGGACGCGCTGAAGCCCAATCTCGTACAGACCCTTGAGGGAACTCCCGCCTTTGTTCACGGAGGTCCCTTTGCCAACATCGCTCACGGCTGCAACTCCGTAATCGCTACGAGAGTCGCGCTGAAGATGGGGGATTATACGGTTACCGAGGCCGGCTTCGGCGCGGATCTCGGAGCCGAAAAATTCCTTGACATCAAGTGCAGAATGGCCGGACTCACTCCCGATGCCGTCGTAATAGTCGCAACCGTAAGAGCTCTTAAAATGCACGGCGGACTTGATAAGAAGCAGCTGGCGACAGAGGATACGGAGGCTCTCGAGAGAGGTATCCCGAACCTGCTCCGCCATGTTGACAACATCAAGAACGTTTATAAGCTTCCCTGCGTAGTTGCCGTTAACCGTTTCCCGACGGATACAGACGCGGAGATTGATTTTATCGTCGGAAAATGCAGAGAGCTCGGCGTAAATACCGTTCTTTCCACCGTATGGGCGGAGGGCGGCAAGGGCGGCGAAGCGCTTGCCCGCGAGGTCGTAAGACTCTGCGAAGAGGAGAAGGGTGATTTTACCTTCTCTTACGGACTTGAAGGCGGAATCCGCGACAAAATCGAAGCAATAGTAAAGAATGTTTACCGCGGAGACGGTATAAACGTCCTTCCCGCAGCCATGAAGCAGATAGACGAGCTTACGGCTCTCGGCTTTGACAGGCTTCCCGTTTGCATAGCAAAGACTCAATACAGCTTTTCCGACGATCCCACAAAGCTCGGAGCGCCGGAAAACTTCACCGTAACGGTCAAAAATGTCAAGGTTTCCGCCGGAGCAGGCTTTGTAGTTGCGCTTACCGGGGACATTATGACCATGCCCGGTCTTCCCAAGGTCCCGTCCGCCGAAAAGATCGACGTAGACGAGAACGGCAGAATTACCGGTCTCTTCTGAGTCCGTTTCTTCATATTTAACAATCCCAATAATCGGGCCTGACGGTTGTAACGGACGGCCCGCAAAACAAAATATTGCAGGAGAAAAACAATGGCAACCTACAGAGTATTATACAACCCGACCTCCGCCAACGGAAACGGTAAGGCTGAAGCAGAAAAAATGCTCGCAGCCATGAGCGGAGATACACTGAATTTTGAAGATATTACCGCTGTCGGAAGCTACTCCGATTTCTTCGCGGGCCTCGGCACCGAGAGACTCGTGGTTTGCGGCGGCGACGGAACACTCAACAGATTCATCAACGATACCGAGGGCAAGGGAAGACCCGAAGAAGTTTGGTATTTTCCTGCCGGTACGGGAAACGATTTCGCCAACGATATAGGAATAAAGGATACTGCCGTTCCGGTCGAAATCGGCAGGTATCTCAAAAATCTTCCCACAGTTACGGTCAACGGCAAAAAGTCGCTGTTCCTCAACGGAATCGGCTACGGAATCGACGGCTACTGCTGCGAGGTCGGAGATGCGATGAGAGAGGCCGGCAAGACCGATATAAATTATGCCGGAATTGCCATCAAGGGACTTCTGTTCCATTTCAAGCCCAGAAACGCTAAGGTTACGGTTGACGGAAAAACAACCGAATACAGGAAGGTGTGGCTGGCTCCCGCAATGAACGGAAGAATGTACGGCGGAGGAATGATCCCCACTCCCGACCAGAAGCGCTTTGCCGACGAAAACGGCGAAAAGCTCCTATCGGTTCTTGTCTGGAACGGCTCCGGAAAGATATCTACCCTTGCAAACTTCCCTAATATTTTCAAGGGCGAGCATCTTAAAAAGTCCAAAATGTGCAGAGTTCTGACCGGAAAGAAAATCGAGGTCGAATTTGACGGTCCCTGCGCTCTTCAGATCGACGGAGACACTGTTCTCGGCGTAACCTCATATACCGCCGAAGTATGATTGTCTGATAACGATATCGGCCCGCACCCCGCCAAACGGAGATGCGGGCAGTTTTTTATCCTCCGATATCACCTTTTTCTTGACTTTTTTTAAATATAAGAATATAATGTTAATAACTGTATTCAGGGCGGATTCCGCCGTCCTATACGGAAAAACGGCTGAAAGGAAAATGGACAGCATGAAAATTGAGTTTCCGATGTTTGAAAGAAAAAAAGAAAACAAAAACAAGTATATACTTGCGGGTTCTCTTATAACTCTCGGAATTGCGGCTGCCGGAGCGGCATATGCCGCCGCAGTTAGCTTTCTGATGAAGGTGGCGTTTGACAGAGAGCCGCCCAAGAGCATAAAAAGAGTTCAGCACTCGATAGAGAACAGCGAAGAGAACCATGAGTTTGTGCTCGATCTCGAAATTGCGGCAAGAGAGCTGCGTAAAAACTGCACCGAGGAGTATATAATCACCGCGGAGGACGGAACGGAGCTTACTGCACACTACCGCCCCTGCCCGAACCCCGAGAGACTTATTATCGCCTTCCACGGCTGGAGATCCTCATGGTCAAAGGATTTCGGAACGATTGCGGACGAATGGTACGGTATGAACTGCAACGTCCTCTACGTAGAGCAGAGAGGCCAGAATAACAGCGGCGGAAATATCATGGGCTTCGGAGTTCTCGAACGCTTCGATGCCCGCGATTGGGCCGAATTTGCGGCGGATAAGCTTGCGGGAAATCTTCCCGTATATCTCGCCGGAGTATCCATGGGAGCCGCAACCGTCCTTATGGCGACAGGCCTCGATCTTCCCGGAAACGTTCACGGAATTCTTGCCGACTGCGGCTTTACGTCGCCCGACACCATCTGGCGCCACGTGCTCCAGGACAATCTCCATCTGCCGTACGACGAAACCATATACGATCTTCTCGCAAAGCAGAAGATCGGAGTGGGAGCAAAGGAAATATCTACAACCGAGGCTCTGAAATACAATCATATTCCCGTAATGTTTGCCCACGGCACTGACGACGGCTTCGTTCCCGTCACAATGACATACGACAACTACAAGGCCTGCATAGCGCCGAAGAGGCTTCTGATAGTTCCGGGCGCCGACCACGGCATGAGCCACAGCGTGGACCCCATCGGCTATGCGGCAGCAGAGAGAGCTTTCTTTGCGGACTTCGATGACGTCGTTCCGGCTCCCAGAGACAAAACTCCCGCGGAGCTTGAAGCCATGGAAAAACCTGCGGAGGAGCAGGCAGCCGAGCAGCACCGGAGTGACGCAGCGGACGGCTGTGCTTCTCCCGCGGAGCCGACGGACGCCGACTCCGCGGCTGACAGCGGAAACGGAGCCTGAAACTGTCCGGGATAAATCGGTTCTGTGAATCGGTCTCTCTCCGCCGGGAAGCCCCGTACTTCCCGGGACTTTAAGTAAAAATACAGTTAATAAGATTATAATTAAAAAAAAGAAAGGCAATGACATGTCAAACAGAAAAGTAATTGTTTTTTCATGCGATGCTATGGTTTATGAGGATATCAAATACCTTATAAACAAATCTCCCCGCTTTGCCGAGCTGGTATCGGGCGGTTCTATGGTTAAACGTACAAGAACCATTTACCCCTCGGTAACCTATCCCTGCCATACTACAATGTCAACCGGCTGCTACCCCGACAAGCACGGAGTAATCAACAACTCCGTATGGAGACCCGAGCAGCTTAAGAACGTTCCGTGGCGCTGGTTTGCGGATGCGATTCACTGCCCCGATATTTTCACTGCAGCCAAGAAGGCCGGGCTTTCTACCGCCTGCGTTTTCTGGCCCGTAACCGGCAATCACAAATACATCGATTACAACCTTCCCGAATACTGGCCCCAGACGCCAGAGGAAACCAATAAGGAGGCCTTCCTCCGCGCCGGAACCACCGAAAAGGTATGGACGGAATGCGTAGAGCCCTTCATAGGCGACGTCAAGATCAGAAGCCATCCGGGAACCGACGATTTCCTTATGAACGTTTCCTGCGAGATGATCAGGCGCTACAAGCCCGATCTGCTTATGATTCACACCGGAGACCTTGATTCCTTCAGACACAGATACGGCATCTTCAACGATTGGACCAAGCGCGGCTCTGACGATGCCGAAAGATGGCTGTTTGATCTCATCGATGCTACGAAGGAGGCCGGAGTCTTTGAAAACACCGACTTCTTCCTTGTATCCGACCACGGCCAGATGGATATAGTCCGCAACATCAAGCCCAATGTCGTTTTTGCCGATCACGGCCTTATCACGGTTGCCGAGGACGGCTCTCTCGCCGATTGGCAGGCATACTGCTACTCCACGGGCCTTTCAGCTCAGATTATGCTCAAAAATCCCGATGCCAAGGAGCTCTGGAACAAGACCTACGAGCTCCTGAACGACGGGAGGCACCGCTACGTGTGCGCAAGCCGCCGCAAGAAGGACGACCTCATGGCGGTCAAGACCGACGCGGAGTCGCGCACCGCACTGCCCGACGCCGTCAGCTGCTTTGTGGTGGTGGGCGCG
>JAKSPQ010000154.1 GCA_024404665.1 Clostridia bacterium | reverse complement strand
CGGCGTCAAAGGTTCTGACGACATAGTCGGTATCCTTAGCCTTGCCGAGCTTTGTCATCTCGGCAACAAAAGCCTCATAAATGCCGGAGGAATAAGTATCGGAGGTATCGTAGATAACACCGATCTTCTTGAATTCGGCAGTGAGCTTCTGAGCGGAGATTTCGCCCTGCTGAGGATCGCTGAAGCATACTCTGAACGCGTATTCGGAGATGTCGATGACCTTCTGAGCGGAGGCGGAGGGGGTAATGGAAACGACCTTGTCTTCTTTTGCGACTTCATTGAAGGAAGCGCAGGAACCGGAAGTAACGGAACCGATGGAAAGCTGCATTCCGGCTTCGTAAAGAGCGGTGTAACCGTTGACGGCGGCTTCTTCACCGGCCTGGTCGTCTTTCATGTCGAACTTGAACTTAACACCGTTAAGTCCGCCGGCGGCATTGATCTCGTCAATGGCAATCTGGGCGCCTCTCTGAACGGCGATTCCGTATACGGAAGCGTCTCCGGTAAGAGGACCGGTAGCGCCGATGAAATATTCGGTGTTGCCGGAGGTGTAGCTCTTGTTTCCGCAGGAAACGAGAGCGGCTGCGCAAAGGATGGCAGCGAGGGTCAGACTGATGATTCTCATGAATCTTTTCATTCTGGTTTCTCCTTGTGAAAAAGAATATATTTTAGGATAAAAATTCAAAAAACGGGTGAATAAATCGACAAACCTGCCGATTTGAATGTGATTTGCAATAATAATTAAATATAATATCAAAAAAAAACGGATTTGTCAATAAAAATATTGATTAATATTAAAATTTGTTGTATAATATATATGTCAGATTTTGCGTGTAGGAGAATTTTAACATGTCATCGCCGATAGGAGACAAGAGAGCAGTCAAAATATTCGTTCTTTACCTGCTCGAGAATATAGGATATCCGCTCGAACTCTGCACGTTGAGCGACATAGTAATGAAAAGCGATTACGTGATGTTTCTGGACTTTGCCGAGAGCTTCAACGAAATGCTGGATTCGGGACTCATAGAGCCTTTGGGCGAAGATCCCGTCATGTATATGATTACGGAGAGGGGAAGAGTGGTCGCTCAGGGACTGAAGTCCGATGTGCTTCCCTCGATACTCGACAAATCGCTTGCCGCAGCTCTGAGATATCTTGATTTTGCAAGACGCGGAGTTACATGCGACTGCGATATCATAGAACTTGACAAAAACACCGGAGCCTGTAAGATAAGAATAATCATAAGTGAAAAAAGGCGGGAAATTCTGAACCTAACTCTTGCGGTGGACAGTATGGACAGAGCCGTTCGGATGAAATCGAATTTCGAGAGCCGTCCGGAGGTAGTGTTCAGAGGCGTCAATGCGCTTCTTTCGGGAAACGTCAATTATCTGTTCGGAGACTGAAATAGTCATGAACTAAAATGAAGCGGCTGCCGGGGCTGTTGCTCCGGCAGTCGCTTCATTCGATTAGGCTAAGGTCAGCGGGCGTTTCTTCTCTTCTCGAAGCAGGCGCTGCAGTAAACAGGCTTGTCCTGAGAAGGCTGGAAAGTCAGCTTTGCCTCGCCGCCGCACTCGCTGCAAGTAGCATAGAAATACTGTCTTTCAGGCTTGTTGGCGTTCTTCTTGGCATCGCGGCAGTTCTTGCATCTCTTCGGCTTGTTGGTGTAGCCCTTTTCGGCATAGAAAGCCTGCTCACCGGCCGAGAAAATGAATTCCTTGCTGCACTCTACGCAAACCAGGGTTTCGTCCTGATAGGTAGCAGCTTCGGTTCCTTCAACCTTCACTTCGTCTTCGTACATGTGGTACCTCTGTAAAAAATGGTTTTTATTGCCCATTGACGGAATCACACCGCCACCTTTGAAGAATCAACGCTCTGAGTATTAAGCTAACCGGGCATATTATTTAATTATGAAAATATTTCAGTAAGGATTTCAGCTTTTTCCTAATTCTGAAAATTGCATTCTCAACGGATTTAGGGTCTTTTCCGACCTGCTTTGCTATTTCGGAAGCAGACAAACCGGAGTAATATGACCAAAAAACAGTGTTTTCGTATTCGGAGAGATTGCTTCTGATCAGTTCTCTGAGCTCCGCGGTTCTCGCTTCGATATCGTCGTCCTCTTCCGCTGGAATTTCTGAGGGAGGGATATCATCGAGAGAAATGACATGCTCCGAGGCTTCCTTGGACAGCCGTTTGAACTCGGATTTCAGCGCGTTGGCGATGCAGACCTTTGCATAAAGACCGAAGGTGATTTTTCCGTATAGCGGATCGAATTTTATGACGGCTCTGTGAAAAGCAAGCAGGGCTTCCTGATATAACTCCTCGGTGTCCTGTTCGGAAAAGCCCGAGGAAAAAGATGCAACCGAAGATTTCAGCAGGGGCGTATATCTTACGGTCAGCTCATTGAATGCCGATTCGTCTCCGCCGGCGGCACTGAGAATCAGCGATATTTCGGAAGCATCATCTGAATATGCTTCATTTTTGCCGTCTGCACCGGCGCCGCTTTTATTCTTTATCACAAAAATTTCCTGTTAATTATAATAACTTATTTACTTATCGTAATTATATCATAGCATTTTTTATTTGTCAACAAAATATTTTTGTTTTTTTGAACAAAAATTCAGAAAAAATTCAATTTAGCCGAAACTCAGGCGGGGAAAAGAGACTGAAATCAAGAAAAATGTCTTCTTAGGTGAAAAAATGAGGGATTCCCTTGCTGTTACAGTGAAAAGCACGGAAAACGCAGCCGAATGCTTCTCTGCGTTTATGCGACATCCGAAATAAGGAATTGATTTTTTATCGGAAATATGGTAAAATAAAAACAATTAAAAACAATCGGAGGCAGAGGCGATGAAACGTTATATTCTTGAAAACGACCGACTGCATGCCGAGGGGTCCGAGCTCGGCGGCGAACTGGTTTCTCTGAAGACGGCGGACGGAACCGAGCTTCTGTGGCAGGGAGGAGACGGATACTGGAGCGGCGTATCTCCGAACCTCTTTCCCGTTTGCGGAAGACTCTACGGAGGTTCCTTTACCTACGGCGGAAGGGAATATGCCTTGCCATGCCACGGCTTTCTGAAGGAAACAGAGATGGCTCTCCTTGAAAAAACAGAGCAGTCCGTAACCCTTTATGCCGATACCGCCGGGAAGGAATTTACCGATCTTGCGGAGAAGTTTCCTTTTTCTTACAGACTTACCCTTACGGTTCTCCTCGATAACGATACCGTCAGAGTAATATATAATGTCACTGCAAAAGACGGTCCTATGTATTTCTCTTACGGCGGACATCCGGGCTTCAGGCTCCCCATGGACGGAATCGGAGCTTTCTCCGACTGGATGATCGATTTCGGAACCGAATGCGATCCGCTGCAGATTGAAATAACTCCGAACGGCTTCTGCGGCGAACACCTGTACGCGTTCCCGCTCGAGAAGCGCAGATATCTGCGGCTTGAGCACAGCCTTTTTGACATAGAGGGCGTCTTCCTTAAAAACATGAGCCGTTCGGCGACGCTCAGGCGCATTCCGGAAAAATCATTTGCCGGAAGCCCGGTCATAACGCTTGAGTACCCCGACTGCATGACGCTGGGGCTCTGGCACGATGCCGGCACAGAGGCTCCCTTTGTCTGCATCGAGCCCTGGCACGGAACCCCCGACACAGAAGGCATTCCCTGCGTATTTCAGAACAAGGCGGATATCATTTCGCTCGCCTCCGGCGAAAGCTTTGACGGAGGCTACTCGATAAAGGTTGACTTCGATTAAGCAATCGAAAAAAACATCGTGCCGTTAAAAAGTCGTTTGGCTTTTTAACGGCACGATGTTTTTTACAGATCGGTTTTTATGTATTTGTGCCAGAGTCTCGTGAACAGGTTCACATGACGTCTGTATTCCGCGGAATACATTCGCTTAAAGAATCTTGCCATAAGGGGCATCGATGCGGGATCCGCGCCGAAGCCGAATTCCTCGGCGGCAAAGCCGTCGAGCATTGTGCAGACCTCGGGTGCGTGCATGGCGAATCTTGCTTCCTGCACTTCCGAGAGCTTTTCCTCCTTAAGACCTACGGCGAGTGCGCCGGGGTTGTGAGAGGCCAGTCTTTCAGCGTACTCATCCCTGAATTCGCCGACCTTCGGAAGAAGGCCGCATTCGCCGAGCATGAGCTCCGTCAGACCGTGCATGCGGCGGACATCGTCTCCTGTCGGAAGCTCGGCATTCTTTTCGCCGACGGCGGCAAATTTGTCGATGAGGTTCTTCCTGAGCTTTTCGGCCTTATCCGCTCTTCTCACAACAATGAACAGAACGGCAGCGATAAGCGCGACGGCGGCTAAAACGGAAACGGTGATTATTACAAGCTTGCGGATAAATTCTTTTCTCTTCTGCTCCTCAAGCTGTTTTATCAGCTCTGCGAGCTCCTCGGCGGTGAGGATATCCTCGGGACCCGAGGGATCGTCTGTCTCGTCTGAGCCTGCAGAGCCTCCGTGGCCGGGAGTTACGGAGGAGTTGCCCTGGGTTTCGTACATTGCGTCGTAGTATACCGGTGTGGCCTCGTACTGAACCCAGCCGATACCGTCGTACCATACCTCAGCCCATGCGTGGGCGTTGCTGTCCCTGACAGTTGTCGTGTATGAAGCGACCTTGTCGTCTCCGTAGGCGGTTTTGAGTCCGGACGCGACATAGCCCTCGACGAAGCGCGCGGGAATTCCGACCTCTCTGAGCATGAGCACGAGGGCGGTTGCGTACTGCACGCAGGAGCCTTCGTGAGTGTCTGCCAGGAATTTCTCAACGCCGATGAGGGATTCGTCTTCTGAGAGCCTGGGGACAAGGGAATATGTGAAGCGGTCTTCGTCGCAGAGATAATTTATGAACTCCATGACGAGCTTGTGGCGCTGTCTGTATACCTGCGTATCCGTAACGGTCAGCGAGAGGACCTGCTTTGCGTTTCCGGCGGAGCCTGATGAGAAGTCCTTGCGGTATTCGTTCATTCCGGCTGCGAGTGAGAAATCAGCGGGTACCTTTACGGGTCTTGAGAGCGTGTATACTT
>JAKSPQ010000153.1 GCA_024404665.1 Clostridia bacterium | reverse complement strand
TTAAAATCGCGGATTTTAACATCCCCGCTTTGCTCGGACATAATACACAAGGAGAAACACAATGAATAGGAAAATCTTCAGAAACAAGCTGATTCCTGCCATCTGCCTCGTTCTTTCTCTCGGCACACTGTTTGCGGCCGGATGCGGTCAGGAAACCGGTCCTGCCGAAACCTCCGATGACTCCTCCGGAGCCTCTTCCGCTTCCGACGGAACGGAGCCGTCCGACCCCACCGCAGACGAAGCCGTGACTCTCGCTTCCCTTACTCTCTCCGACGGCACGGACATAGGCTTTGAACCGGCAAAGAGGGACTATACCGTAAGCCTCCCCGCAGGTCACCCCAGAGTGCCGCAGATTTCCGCGGTTCCGTCAGACGGCAACGCCGATGCGGAGCTTTTTCAGGCCACGCTGGCTTCCGGTGAAACAGAGGGCATCGCCGCCGCAGTGGTCACGTGCGGCGACAAATCCGCGACGTACACCGTAAAATTCACCGTCGACGCGTCCGAAGGCTTTGAACTTCAGTACGACGACAGATATCAGTTCAGACCGTCTTCCTCACTCGCGTCCGGGGAAGCATTTACGTTCCGCAGCTCGGACGAGAGCGTCCTCAGCGTTTCCTCTTCAGGCCTTGTCACCGCCAAAAAAGTCAGCGACACGCCTGTTGTCATAGAGGCTCTCGTGGGAGACACGGTACGCGACACGCTGACCGTCACCCGTGTCCGAAAGGCCGGCGTGGCACTGTTCCTCGTCATAGGACAGAGCAACGCCTGGGGTTCTTACGATTCGGGAGAAACCACGTCCTCGGCGGACTCCGACAAGCCGTCACCCGGTATTTCCTACTACATCAACGCAAACGACGGCACGGTCGGCAGGCTTACCGACCTGAGCGGAGGACGCACCGGCTTCGGACCTGCTCTCGGAAAGCAGTGGTACAGTCTTACCGGTGAAAAATCGCTCCTGCTTCACACCGCCATCAGCGGCTCTCCCATAGAATGCTGGCTGAAAAACGGAGACAGATACTCCGGCAAGGGCAACGGATACGATAACACGGTTAAGGCCCTCGGAGCAATAAAAAAGCAGTATTTCGGCAATGACGGAAATTATGAAATCATCCGCACAGGCGCATTCTGGTGTCAGGGTGAAACCGGCCAGGTACGTGAATGGACCGGAAGCGGCTGGAACCAATCAAATCCGAAGATTCAGGGCTCCGAGGACTACTACGGAAAATTCATGACGATGTATAAAGACCTGAAGAGTGACACCGGCATTGAGTTTTTCTCGATTCTGATGGTCCGCGCACTCAAGCAGACCGTAAGCGCCGAAAGCCTGAAGCTCGGTCTGTTCACTGACCTCATCCCGGTCCGCGCCGCGCAATATACCATCGAAGCCACAACGGATTCCGATCTCATCATCGCTTCCCGCCTGACTGAAATCGCCAGAAAAGCGACAGATCCCCGTCCCGGTGAACCCGGCGGGGGCTGGATGGGCCCCGAAAGCGTACATCATACACAGTTCGGTTACAATGCCGAGGGCAAAGAGCTTGCCGACAATACCTTCAGGCGTCTGTCCGCAAAATTTGATCACACTCCGACAGAGCTTGAGGTCTTAGCTCCGGACGGCCGCACCCGCCTCGCCGACGGCGACACCGTCAGGGTCGAGCAGGGCGGTACCTGCCAGTTAGCCGCCATCGTTCTGCCGTTATGGAACACGGATCCCATGATTACGTCGGCCATTACCTCCGGCTCCGAATTCGGCTCCGTTGACAGCTTCTCCAAGGTCACCGTCGGCGCCGACGCACCCGTAGGCAGCAAGCTCAGCATAACCTTCACAGCCGATTGCGGGCTTAAAAAGACCGTTCAGCTGGAGGTTACCGCAAAGGCCGCACCGTCAGATCCGACTGATTCCGAGCCGGAGGGAGGCGAAATCACGCTGCACTGGGATTTCAATAACCTCAGCGAGGAAAACGGATACAGCGATCTGACTCTTTCCTCCCGTTCGGGCTCCGGTGACTATAAGCTGGAAGACGGAAAGATCATACTCGGCGGCCGCAATACCGATTTTGTTCTGGCCAAGCCCTTCTTCCTCGCGCAGAATTTCGACTGGTCAATCGAATGGAGAGGCCTTACGACCAACAGCTCGGCTCTTTTCGGCACGGATTACTCCAAAAACGACTTTATCTATGCAGCCTTCTGCACGTCTTCCTGGAATTATCCTTTCCGTATGGTGAGCTCCACGGGAACAGCCGCAATGATTCCCTACGGCTCATACGCGGATAAGAACCGGGAAATGAACACGTGGAAAATCGAGTACAAAAAGGATACACGCCAAATGACGCTCTATTTTATGGGATCTGACGGAAAGCTTACCGAGACTGTCGGCTCCTATACATGGTCCGGCGACTTCACCTTCAATATCACCAACATGTTCGGCCGATTTGCCTCGGGTTCCACCCTTGTCTGCTGGACCGGTGAAATGGACTACATCACCGTAATGGCAAGATCCGGATAATTAGCCACCCTTCAAAATACAGGCAGCCCTCCGCTCTTCGCGGAAGGCTGCCTGTATTTTTATATTTACCGAGTATGAATGAGCCGTTTTTACTTAAAAAGCTCTTCGGTTTCCGGAATTACGGAGTACATAACCCGATATCCCTCGGACGAGGGATGGCCCGCATCGTTAAAAAGACCGCTTTTCCAGTGACCCGAGCCGTCGTCAAGCTCGGAGAGCCACCGGAACACGGGAATTCCCCATTCGGCGGACGCTTTTTCCTCCCTGAGAAGAGCCGAATAGTGAAAGCCGTAATAATTGTTGTTGGGATATACTCCGCCGGCGCAGCATTTTATTCCCGCTTTCTTCAGCGCTGCGATAATTCTCTTCATGTTGAGATCGAAGGCGCAGCGGACCCCCTCGGCTTCCTCTGCGGATTCGGTTTTGGCAAGGCCTTCGTTTGCGAGTCCGAGGCCGACAATGCAGTAATCGGGCCTGCGGAGAATAACGTCGCTGTCAAGTCTGCGGAGAATGTCCGTCGTAGTCTGACCTCCTATCGAAACGTTTTCGGTAGAGATGCCCTCCGCGTTAAGGCGGTCGGCAAGCAGTCTGCTCCAGCCGCGGTCGTCCGGAGCTCCCGTTCCGACGCAGACACTGGAGCCTATGAAAATACACTTTTTCTCACCCCGGATTTCGCCCCTGCGTCTGTCAAGCATCCATTTGACGAGCTTTCGGCCGTCATGATAGACATGTCTGATTTCATGTCCCTCTCCGGGAAGCATAGTAAGCCTTGAGCGGCCGCCGGCGCGGTTTATCACGCAGTTGGCTTCAACTGCGGAAAAGCCCATTCCGCTGTCGAGCTCTCCGTGGAAAATCCATACAGGCAGTCCCGTGAGAACAGCGCACTTTTCGGGATCCACCGATGAGCACACCGGCACCGCGCAGGAAAACATATCCGGAGCCGCGATGGCGGCGGCAAAGGTTCCCATACCTCCGAGGCTGCAGCCGGTCAGTGAAATTCTGTCGGGATCCGCGCCGACCGCCGGAGCTATGTCCTTTATCAGCTCAATGAGCTCCTTTTCGACGGTGTACCATTTTTTTCCGTGAGGGCACTGAGGCGCGAGGATTATCGCCGATGTTTTAATCTTCAGCTTTCCGTTATTCAGATACTGAGGCACGCATTCGATATTCAGAAGCTTTTCGGGATCGGTGCCGATGCCGTCTCCTCCGTGAAGATATACGAGCATGGGTCTTTTCTCATCGGTTTCAGGACCTGTCTGCTGTAAAAGATAACCGAATACAGTGCCGTCCGATGCGGTATAATAGTCTTTTTCCGTTCTCAGATTCATATCTGCCATGTTTTTCTCCCGTAATTTCCGATTTCCGTTTTTCGGAGAATTTTATTTTTCCGTATTTGAAGCAGCTGCGGACCTCCGGTTTTGGTATCCGGAACAAGCCTCTGCAAAAGCCGTTTTCCGTCCGACAGCCCCGGATATATCAGTCCGAAAGCGCATCGGCAATTCTGTGAGCCAGCTCCGTTTTGTTCTTCGGATGAATATTTTTGTCGTCGCATACATCGCGGCACACAACGGTTTTTACTCCCTTTATCGATTTGCCCGCATCGGCCTGAGCGTCCTGAATCATTTTCCAGGGCCAGGCGGTGCGATGGTAATAATCGGCAATCTGAACGATTACGAAGGGAAGCGCGGAATCCGACATATCGGCTCTCCACTCTCTTATAAGAGCCCCCAGCAGAATTCTGTATTTCAGTGCCTCGGCCTCGGAATAATTGCTCTCGCCCTGATAGAACACTATGGCTTTTACGGAATACGGTACTATTTTCTTCCAGATGTAATGATAAATCTGAGAGTGCCCCGTATTCCACTTATAACCCATGTCGTATCTCATGCATTCCGGAATCACTAGCGAGGGATCCGCATCGAAAACACGGTCGGGAAGAAATGCCTGTATTGCGGACGCGCCGATGTAGCAGGTTATAAGCCCCGTCATCACACCGGGCTTTTTTTCATTCATAAACTTGCCCGAAAGATAACCGAGGCACGACCAGCTTCCGCACGATGCGGCCTCTGCCGGGACCCATCCGTTTTCGGGCGTGAAGATTTCTCCGCCGTAGGTCTGTGTCGAAAAGAGCCTCAGCATCGGCTCATCGGTATAGGACTCCTTCGGATAATCCGATTCGCGGAGCTTGAACTGCATATTTGACTGTCCGGAGATGATATACACGTCGCCGAGCCAGACGTCGCTGAGAACGGTCTCTTCCCCGTTCATAGTAACCTTCATTTCATACGGGCCGCCGTACGGCGCTGCGGGCAGCTCAACGAGCCACTTTGCGCCGTCTGACGTTACAGACGCGACGCTGCCCAGAAACTCAACGGAAGCGGTTCCGCTTCCCTCTCCGAAGATTTTTATCGGCTTGCCTGCCTGAAGCACGGCGCCGTTAACAAACAATTGATTTAAAATCATTTCAACACCCGAGCAAGCATCTGAATTAATCCGGAAGCACATGCTTGCTCATATACCTTTTCATAACAATTCTCTATAAAACATTTCGGCAGTATTATACTGAAAGCGTTTCCGTCCGGACCGGATTCGGCTGCTCAGAGCTCGGCTCCCTCGAGCT
>JAKSPQ010000152.1 GCA_024404665.1 Clostridia bacterium | reverse complement strand
CAAATCACCTATACAGCGTTCCTTGTCGTATACTCGCACTGTCGCTCCTTGAGGAGAGGCTGTTTCCGAAATTCCGATTTCATAAGTATCCGACTTAACATAGTGACAGCGCAAATTGGGGTTATCGCGTTTTAAGAGGCTGACATTCGTTCCTCTCGGTACTGTGATATCATAGGTGTGCGGTGTGCGGTCCGAAAGTCCCCATAAAAACAAAGCCGTTCCGTAAGAAAACACGGCAAATTTGCTTCGTGCCTGCAATAGCGCATATTCGTCTGCTATATCACTTGCCAAAATATATAATCCTTTGCACACTTGCTCCAGTTTGCCCGCTTCTGTATATTTTCTCAGCATCGGTCTGCTGATTCCAAGCTGTTCTACCTGAGCCGTTTTGATGAATCCATTGTTTTTTTCGGCAACCGCTTGTATACGTTCCCAAATCTGATCCATTAAGCATACCTCCTTGACGGGCGTTTACATTTACGCTTCACATTATACTACATTGAAGAGCAAATGTAAATGCCTTTCTTAAAAAAAGTATACCCAAACTCAAAATCTTTATGTGGTTAGTTGTATAATGAGTTTGGACACCCGAGGGTGCAATTTGCTATTGCATTTTAGATTCATCAATTGTAACACTACAAAACACTACAAATTTATTTCGAAAATGGCTTGACATCGCTTGATTTTTTTGATATAATCATAATGGTTGTTTGGACAATCGATCCGACAAATCATTAGGAAAGGAGTGACCCTAGCGATGAAAAAGCCCAAACAGGTCTATACTACCGGTTTTGCGCATATCATTAACGAGAACTCCTTCCCCAGCGGGAGGCATTATCTCATCTTCATTTCACAGTACGCATGACCGGAGTTGCAGACGATACGGTCGTGCGTTTTTTGCTCTTATTATAGCCAGCCACTTGTTTCCCACCCATTCAATAAGGAAGGAGAAAACGCAATGAAAAACAAAAAACCACTGTCAACTTTATTGGCAATTGTGATGCTGCTGAACTGGATAGTTCCTTTTCATATGTCAGCTGTTTCCAACGGCGTCCCTGAAGAGTATTCGGAATCAGGAGCAAACGAAGTTTCATATCCTGCATCACTCATTGAGGCTAAAGATCCGGACGAGCTGCAAAACGAACTTGATGAACTGACTTGTGAGATAATCTCATTGCGGGAAGAAAACATAAAACACATAAAACTCCCCGACGGATCATTTCAGGCAGTTGTATACGGCAAACCGGTTCACAGATTATCATCCGACGGTAAATGGCTTGAGATAGATAATACCCTGACCGAAAAAGACGGGATGGTCAAAACAAACGATTCGAGGTTTTCTTTTGAAAAACAGCTGCTGGATACCGGGCATATTTACCAGATACTCGACGGCAATTACAGCATATCCGTTTCTTTCCCGGACGCCAAAGAAGGGGTCGTGGCAATCATCGACAATCCTGATCCTGATATTGGAGGAAAGACCAAACTGGAAAGATTGACGGAAGTTGAAACTCTTTCGTCGTCTGTCACCTATTCAAATGTGCTTCCGGGGATCGACCTGAGATATACGTTGGTATCCAATGACACAAAAGAGGACATTATCGTAAAAGGCCCCTGCAAGTCATACTCTTACAGCTTTGAGATCGCAACAGACGGCCTGTCCGTCAGATGTGAAAACGGGAAGATCATTTTAGGTGATATATTGACTTCCAAAGATGTTTATTATATCCCCGTACCTTTTATGTACGATGACACCTGTGAGGTATCATATGAAGTATTCTATTCATTGGAGGAACTCCAGCAGGGGATTTACAGACTAACAATAACCGCTGATGATAAGTGGATCAATTCGACTGAGAGGCGTTTCCCGGTTATTATCGATCCGTCTCTGACAGATATTGGTCAAATAGATGATACCTTTGTTGCGTCTGTTACTTCAGGCATAAACTATGGAGGGACTCATGAACTTACTGTAGCAAACAATATGGAAGTCTATTACAAATTTGCTACACCTCATTTACCAACAGGAGTCACTGTTCAAAATGCCACATTTAGAGTTCCCTACTATTTCACTGTATACTCCAGTAATTATGTGACAGTCGATCTTTATAAAATTACCTCGAATTGGGATGAGGATACTGTGACATGGAGTTCTAAGCCAACAGTTTCAACGTGCATTGATACCAAAAACATTTACCGAAACGGAACAACGACAAACAATCCTCAATATGCAGAATTTTCCGTGGGAAATTATGTCCAATCATGGTATACCGGAACGTCGAATTACGGCTTTGCCATGAAACACGGCGGTGGGAACGTCGTGTCAGTATCATTTGTTGCAAAGGAAAGGATGACCATCTTTGCACAGCTTGTTATTGAATACTCAGGAAATAAACTGCCGGAGGGGATCTATACAATACAGAAACAAGGCAGCAACTGCTTTTTTGAGAGCTACAGACCCGCGACTTTGGCATGGGTATTGCAGGACACAACCTTTACTTCTCCTCCGCTGACCACCGATCATCTGGAGAATCTGTTCAAATTAGCTTACAGACCGGCAAATGACGATTATGTCATCAGAAGCATGATCGACAGCAGTCTTGTTATTTATCCAAGCGTCAACAACAGTGCTCCGATAGCAGGATTTCGAACCGAATCGGATTCATCTATGCCTGCAGGATATACTTGGAAAATTGAAAAAACAGGCGATTATTACTATATAACATATACGCAAAATGGGGTGAAATACTATATCCGTTCCAATTCCACGAACAACGGTTATAAGCTGGTTTTGACAACCAATCCAAATGATACCGGAACCAAATGGATCTTTAACAATTATACCGGGAACACATATGAAGATATTGAGATGGAAAACTACGTATCATCCATATATGTTGGCGATACGGTTTCTTACAAATCCTTCATGCGCAGCACAAGAATAGGGCATAACGGACCTGTTTCTTATTCGGTAACGAATGCGGATTCCGGAAACACGTCAACTAATAAGGCGGAAATCAATTCTTCGACCGGCGATTTGCTTGCAAAAAAACCTGGCTCAATTCGCATCAGAGTATCGTATCCAGGAGCTCCATGGGTTTGGATTTGGAACGTGACCGTCTTGATTCTTCCGGTTTCAGGCTATGAAATACAATACTCACCCGATGATTGGAACAACACCGGAGCTTTGTTAAACAGTAATTGCTATAATTATGCTCTGAATAAGAGATGTCTTACAAATACTGATCCGTTTGCCCTCATGCAACCCGGAATGGCAACCAACGCCCCAGTTTATGCTCCATTACAGAATGGTTATCATAATGGAGCACCATGTTGGTATGCTCAAATAAAAACAGAAAATGACATTGTCTCAAATGCAACTTCTGATGCGAATCAGTGGTTTATTTCATTTATTTCAATCAATAAAAATGATGTTTGTCCAAATGGCACTTACAAAATTGCTTTGGTTCTTGACTTAATAGATGATTCAACCGTGGAGAACCGTTTTCATGAATTTTTCTCACCTTATCATTATTACTTGGAAGATCCAGATACAGACTATCATTGGTATCGACAAAATCCAGATGGAACCTGGTCCCATAAAACCGGACAGGGAACCGCCAAGAACACTGATGCATTGGGAGAAACAATCTACGATCCTCAATTGTGTAATAGAGACTACACATCATCCAGCGGCGTAAATTATGAAATATTCGTTGGCTATTTTGCCGTGTCTCCACTAGGATAAAGGTGTTGTGATGAAAAGGGCCTTATCTATTCTTATGTTTAGTTTAATAGTCGTGTCGATACTTGTTTCGTGTGAAAGCACAGGAGATAAACCACCAGAAACTTCATTTTATAATGAAACCTCCTCTGCACCAAATCAGCCTGACTTATCGTTAAACAATAATCAATCCATGTCGATCATTATTTCGCCAGATCAGAGGGATCCTTATAAACTGGAACTGACCCCTGATAGAACAAACTTACCGAAATACTCCGTACTTCAAGAAATTAAGCAGGGGATGACACTAGAAGAAGTTCGGCTGATTGCGGGGCATCCACAAAGAACCGAAACACATCGTCATATATATGACGATAGATCTTCTACTCTAGATGTGACTTTCTACATATATGATAGTCTTGACGGACCATCTATATCTATTCTTTATGTTTTTTCCGATTCTACGTTATCCGATTTAATAGTTGGATCCGTTGAAATATGGGAAGGCGCCCCACAATCAAAAATGAATCCTTAAAAACAGCCCTGGGTCATGGGTTCGAATCCCACCGTCTCCGCCAAAAGACATATAGAATGCATCTTCCCGTGTCAAATCAATCACCTCCTCATAATCGATCCAAGAACAGGAAAAGCCCGAAAAACCGCGTAAATAGGCGATTTTTCGAGCTTTTTGAGGTTTTTTATAAGGTCGTTAAGCCAGTACGTTTCATTCCCACTCAATGGTGGCAACGGGTTTTTCCGAGATATCCCAGAGAACTCTGTTGATACCGGGGATCTTGACGATTTCGTCGCGCATTTTGCAGAGAACCGCGAAGGGGATTTCGGGGACGGTGGCGTAGACGGCATCGGCGGTGTTTACGGCGCGGATGACGCAGGCCCAGCCCATGTAGCGGGAGCCCTTGCCGTTTTCGTCGTATTTGATGCCGGTGGACTGAATGTCGGGGATGGCGCAGAAGTACTGCCAGGGGGGTACGGGAAGCTTGCCGATTTCAGTGCGGACGATGGCGTCAGCCTCGCGAAGAGCCTCCAGACGGTCTCTGGTGATGGCGCCGATGCAGCGTACGCCGAGGCCGGGGCCCGGGAACGGCTGTCTGAAGACCATGCCGTCGGGGAGTCCGAGCGTTTTGCCGACGACTCTGACCTCGTCCTTGTAAAGGAGCTTTACGGGCTCTACGAGCTCGAAATTCAGGTCCTCGGGAAGGCCGCCGACGTTGTGGTGAGCCTTTACGCCGTGGGATTCGAGAATATCGGGGTAAATGGTTCCCTGAGCCAGGAAGTTTACGCCGTCGAGCTTGCGGGCTTCATCGGCGAACACATCTATGAATTCCTTGCCTATGATTTTGCGCTTGGTTTCGGGGTCGGATACACCGGCGAGCTTGTCAAGGAAGCGGTCGACGGCATCGACGTAAACGAGATTGACGTCAAACTCGTCCGTAAATACGCGGCAGACCTCCTCGGGCTCGCCCTTGCGGAGCAGACCGCGGTTGAC